>NZ_RZPB01000961.1:0-1943 GCF_003998535.1 Mesorhizobium sp. M7A.F.Ca.AU.002.02.1.1
ACAGGTGTCGGCGCGCCGCGCTTTTCCGGCTGCGGCGGGCCGAGGCTCGGAGCATGGCTGCTCAACAGTACACGCAAAAGTGTTCCGCCGCGCACCGGCCTGGCCAGGAAGGTTGCGTAGCCGCTGGCGCGGAACTCGCCAAGCATGCCGCGATCTGTCGGCGCGATCAGCGTGATCGCCTCACAGTCGGAGAAACCGCTCTGGCGCAGGCGCTTGAGCAGCCTTCCGTCGCCTTCCTCCATCGCTGCATCGACCAGGATCGCGTCGCAGCCGGCGGCGAAAGGCGCGGCCTGTGCGGCGGTGGTGGCGATGTCGACCGCGCCACCGTTGGCACGGATGGTGCGGGCGATGGCGTCGGCCTCGACGGCGTTCTTCGACAGGATCACCACGCGTCTGCCCGAGAGAGCATTCTGGCGGCCCTGCGGCGCTTCGGTGGCCGCTGTCGCAGGGACTTCGAAGACGAACTCGGATCCCTGGCCGAGCCGGCTGGATACCGAGATCGTGCCACCCATGGCGGCCACCAGGCGCCTGGAGATGGCAAGGCCGAGGCCGGCCCCGCCATGTGTGCGTGTCGACGTGCCGTCGGCCTGCTCGAACTCCTCGAAAATGCGCTCCAGGTCGGCATCATGCAGGCCCGGACCGGTATCGGCGATGGTAAAGCATATGCGGTCGCTGGTTTCGGTGCGTGCGCGTGCAATGCTCACCAGCACGCCGCCGCTGTCGGTGAACTTGATGGCGTTGCCGATGAGGTTGAGAAGCACCTGCCTGACCTTGCCTGGATCGGCGGTGATCAATTGCGGCACGTCGGGTTCGACATGACAACCCAGCCCGATATCCTTGGCGAAGGCGCGCGCCGCCAGCAATTCGATGATGTTGTCGGCGATCTCGCGCACCGACATCGGCTGCGGCTCCGGGTCGAAACGCCCGGCTTCGATCTTGGAATAGTCGAGAAGATCCTCGATCAGGGCAAGCAATGCGCTGGCTGAGGTCGAGACGGCGCCGACATAGGTCTGCTGCTCCGGCGACAGGCTGGTGTCGGCGAGCAACCTGGCCATGCCCATGATGCCGTTCATCGGGGTGCGGATTTCATGGCTGACGGTGGCGAGGAAACGCGATTTGGCCTGGCTGGCATATTCGGCCCGTTCGCGTGCGGTGATCAGCGAGGACTCGGCGCGTTTGCGGGCGGTGATGTCGCGGGCGATGGCGCGGTGCGAAACCGCGCCACTGTCCTTGTCGCGCACCGACAGTTCGATCCAGGAGAACCAGCGCTGCCCGCTCGGCGTGCTGATAGAGACATCGGTGGAACTCAGGCACTCATGGTCGGAAAAGGCGGCATCGGGAACCATGCCGACCTCGATGCCGAGTTCCGCCAGGGTCTTGCCGGCAAGATCGCGCTGGTCGATCTCGACGAGATCGGCGAAGACCTTGTTGGCATAGACGATGTAGCCGTCGCGGTCGCGATGGATGACGAGATCTCCAAGCGCGTCGATCAGGCCACGAAAGCGCTCATCGCTCTCCTGCATCTCCCACATGCGGTCGGCCAGCGTCTCGATCTCGGCGCGGCTGCGGGCCGTGGTTTCGTCAAGAAGGGCGGCGGTGCGATGTTCGCTCCGCCTGGCGCGCAGATGCATGGCAAGGCCGGCTAGGCCGGTTGCGAGCAATGCAACGCTGATGAACATCGGTGCCCCGGTCAGGTGCGCCAGCCCGGCCATCACCACGATGGCGACGAATGTCAGAAAGGACAGGCCTTCGCGCCTGGAGAATTCCGGCTCGGGCACCAGCGGCGGCGCGGCGACGAAGCGCCGCGTCGACGCCGGCGGGAGCACCGCATCGACATCGTCGCCAGTGTCCGCCTGTTGGCTGCCGGATTGCGCGATCATGCGAAATTCTTGCCAGACAGAGCTTATGGAAAATTGCGGCGGATCGTTCCAATTTTAGCGGAT
>NZ_RZPB01000962.1:0-1938 GCF_003998535.1 Mesorhizobium sp. M7A.F.Ca.AU.002.02.1.1
GTGTAGGCACCGCCCAGGCAGCAAGTGCCCCGGACCACGAACCGGTGACAAAATGCTCGATCGGCAGTGTGAAGCCGGCGGCGGCCGCCGAGCCGGCACAGAGCGCCATGGTGTAGAGCCCGGTCATGACGGCGGCCTTGTCGGCGAAATCTCGCTTCACCAGGCCCGGCAGCAGCACATTGCCGATGGCAATGGCGCCGCCGGCAAGGAAGGTGGCGACAAACAGCAGGGGAACCGTACCGAACCAGCGCAGGCCGGTTCCCAGCACCAGCAAGGTGAGCGCCCCGAGCAAAGTGCGCTCGGCTCCATAGCGCTGGGCAAGTCTTGGCGCGAAGGGCGCGAACAGACCCAGGCACAGAACGGGCAGCGTCGTCAGCAGGCTGGCGCCCGTCGTCGACAGTCCGGTTGCCTGCATCACCTCGGGCAGCAGTACCGACAGGCTGGAAAACAGCGGCCGCAGGCTGAAGGCGATCAGCACAAGGCTCGCGCCAAGCACGATGCGCGCCGCACGGCTGCGCAGTTCAGGCGGCTGCGGCGCGGGCAGGCTGTCGGCCTCGGCATCGATGAGTTCCAGACCCTCGATGGCGGCGGATTGCGCCGTCGGGTCAGGCTGACGAAAACTCTGGTTCATTGCGAAAGCAGTCTTTCAAGTTGGGCAAGCACCGGCGCCATGAAGGCGCGAACGGCGGCAACGGCGCGCTCGGGATTGCTCGCGGCAATGGCGTCGACGATAGCCGCATGCGCCTGGTGGTCCGGTTCGGGCAGATCGCCGTCGATGGTGGCATGGATGGTCTCGGTGATGGCGGCGGTGAAGAAGTCGTAGAGCTCCATCATCGCTTTGTTGCCGGACGCCGCGACAACCGATTTGTGGAAAGCGAGATCGCGCCGGATGAAGGCATCGCTTCCGCCGTCCGCGACGGTGCCGCGTTCGGCAAGCAGTTGCCGCATCGTCTCAAGATCGGCTGGCGTGTGGCGCATGGCGGCGAGCCGTGCCGCCTCCAGGTCGAGCGCCGCCCGCGCCTCCCACTGATCGCGCAGGCCGGTGCGCTTGACCCGGTCGAGCGCGGCAGAGGCATCGACGGTAGAGCGCACATATGTGCCCGAGCCCTGGCGCGTATCCAGCAATCCTTGCGAGACCAGCACCCGCACCGCCTCGCGCACCGTGCCGCGGCTGACCGACAGAAGGTCGGTCAGGGCTGCCTCATTGGGAATGCGCTCGCCGACGCCCCAGCGGCCGCTGACGATCTCCGCACGCAGGCTGCTGGTGGCGCTGTCGGTGAGATTGGTTCTGGTGGCGGGTTGCATAGGCCTATTCATAAGTCATCAGATGACTTGATGAATAGGCCTGCTTCTAGCTGCCGTCAAGATGCTCATCGAAGCCAACGAGCACCATGCAATGGGAACGGATCAGCTGGTGGCCCGTGCGAAGCTCGCCATGTGAAAGGCCTGGACCTCCGGCGGATAGCGATACCCCGTGCCATAGGGGCACGCATTGCGATCGAGGCAACCGCCGCTGCGGCAGGGTTCGCCATTCGCTCCCCCCACATGCGCCAGGCAGGATTGATAAGCGAATCCTTGCACGGAATAGGCGTCGACCGGGCAGGATTTCAGGCAGGGTTTCTCGGCGCAGCTATCGCAAAGGTGGGGCGCTGCCTCGGCAACTTGAACTGGAATTTCGTCGTCAAACAGCAGCACACCGCGGTAGGCATGCCATAGCCCGTAGCGCGGATGCATGAGGATGCCGAGCGGCGACGGTTTCAGCCCCTCCGCCCGCATCGCCCATTGCTGGAACGGCAGATAGGGCTTGTCCGACGGAGAAATCGCCCGTGCGCCAAAATCCTGCGCCACGGCGCCGATCACTTCGCGCGACCATGTGTCGAGCGGATTGGCGATTGCCTGTGGCTGTTGCTCCCACCAACGCAGGAAATGCGGCCAGGG
>NZ_RZPB01000963.1:0-1934 GCF_003998535.1 Mesorhizobium sp. M7A.F.Ca.AU.002.02.1.1
GTGAAGAATTGTACTGGTAGGCCTTTGCAAGCGCGCCGGAGATGGTTTCGGCTGAAGCGGCCAGTGGGGACAGCATGGTCGCCGAAACGAGGACGGCGGTGAAAAGTGACTTGCGTAAAGACGGCACGGTTAAACCCTCATTCGTTTTCCATGGGAACCGCGCCGCGCCTGCTTCTCTCATAGATCAGCCGGCGCCGCGTGTTCGTGTTCCCTGCTGCTCACCCCCAAAGTGCCCCCAGTTTGGCATCAGCAGCGATCGTTCAAATGCAAGCGACCATGACAAAGCCTCTGCTGCAAGGCCAAATCATTCAGAATTCGAAAGCACGAATGCGTTCAAACCCCGGTAGTGGCTTAATTGCCGCATTAAATGCACGTCTTCCGGTTACAACCCCCCCGGCCTTGAAAAAGAGACGGGCCACGCCGGAATTGCCCTGCCCTTCGACGGCGACGAGTCGGCCGCCTTCGGCAAGCTGGTCGAGCAACGGGGCCGGCACTTCCGCGACACTGCCACCGATAAAGATAACATCATAAGGCGCCTTGGCGGCATGCCCCTGCGGCAACGCGCCCTGGACGACGGTCACATTGCCGCAGCCAAGCGACGAAAGCGTCGATCTGGCGGTTTCCGCCAGCGCCGAATCGTTTTCGAGCGCCACTACGGACCCGGCCAGCCGCGACAGGATGGCCGAGGCGTAGCCCGTTCCGCAACCGACATCGAGCACCGAATCGGTCGGGTTGATCTCGGCCAGCTGGATAAGCTTGGCCAACGGCGACGCTTCCATCAGGTAGCGCGAACCGTCCGCGCCGGCTGCAATGCGGATGTCCTCGTCGATATAGGCGAGATCGCGCTGGGCGGCGCCGACAAACATCTCTCTTGGGACGACAAGCATTGCATCGAGTAGCGGCGCGCTGGTCACATCTGTGGTGCGGACCTGGCCGTCGACCATCTTGACGCGTAGTTCGGAGAAATCAGCGCTCATGTC
Source organism: Mesorhizobium sp. M7A.F.Ca.AU.002.02.1.1 (assembly GCF_003998535.1). Classification (NCBI taxonomy): domain Bacteria; kingdom Pseudomonadati; phylum Pseudomonadota; class Alphaproteobacteria; order Hyphomicrobiales; family Phyllobacteriaceae; genus Mesorhizobium; species Mesorhizobium sp. M7A.F.Ca.AU.002.02.1.1. The sequence continues at coordinate 981 of NZ_RZPB01000963.1, forward strand.
CCAACCAGTCCGCTTGCCGCGCCAGAACCGCGGTCCATTGTGTCAGGAACTTCAGGCCCCTGCGCTGCCGCGCGGGGGCCCGGGCATTGGAGGCCTCGCCCGGAATCGAACCGGGGTGCAAGGATTTGCAGTCCTCTGCGTAACCACTCCGCCACGAGGCCTCATTGCTCCCGGCGTTCCACCCGGTTCCAATAGGTTGCGGCGAAAATGCCGTCAAGCGGCCACCTTGCATTCCGAACGGTTTCCTCGCGTCAGTCCGGACGGCGTCCGGCAAATCATCGGACCGCTTTATTAGCGGACAGTTAAGCATAGCCTGATGGGAGAAGAAACGCATCCTGTCGCCGCATGACAGGGCAAGGCTTGCCTCGGCCGCGGCTGTTCTCAAGCAGATCCGTGAGGCACTGGAAGAGCAGGCCGCCCACTGAAACACCACCTTGCGCTATCGGCGGTCAATCGGGCCGGCGACGCCGTTCCCACCAGACGACAAAGCGACGCCGGTGACGGCGGACCATGGCGAATTCATAGGACAGCACCAGCAATCCGAGCGGAACCATCCAGAAGCCGAGGATCGGCAGGAAACCGAGGATGCCACCGATGGTCAGCAGGATGCCGATCGTGATTCTGAGCCCGCGCGAGCGCGGCATTTTGAACTCGCGCCCGAAAACAGAGATTTTGCGCGCCGGCATCTGGTTGTCTTGTGCTGTCATCGTCTCGAAAGATTGACCCGTTTCGATCGTTCGCAAGCATGCTCAAACCAAAGCCGCCGCCGCGCTTTCGGTTCCATATCCCTGCCAAGACGGCTAATATGAGGGCATCCTTCGACGATTGCGAGAAAGGCCTATGCGAAAAAGCCTCGGAAAAATGTGAAAAGCTTCTTTGCAAAGCCGAAAAGGGCAGCTATAGGCTGCGCCACTCACATAAGAGCCTCCGTTCCCCGGTAGCTCAGTGGTAGAG
>NZ_RZPB01000964.1:0-1933 GCF_003998535.1 Mesorhizobium sp. M7A.F.Ca.AU.002.02.1.1
TGGAAAGAGCGCGGTGGGGAGAGGCGTGCCGGACAGCGCTGCTCCTGACAGCAGGCTGTCAGGAGCAGCGGGAAGGCGCCCGAAAGCTCTTGTCGTTACACGCCCCTGGCGGCTGATGCGACCTGCGTCGCCGACCCGTTCAGGCGCGGCACCACGACGAGGCGTTTGATTTTGCCCTTCTTGAAAGCGGCGAGGAAGCGCGCATAGTCCTTGAAGGCGACGCAGCCGCTCGACTGGGCGTAGCGGCCCCGGAGCAGGTAGGTATGGGCCAGCAGGCCGTTGCGATTGTATTTGTTGCGGCCATCGACCGGTGTCAGGCGCAAGGCCTCCACTCCGTGGAAGCGCGACTCGCGCATCGACAGATTGTAGGTGTTGGGCGGCGTCGGTCCGCGATTCTTCTGGTCGGCATAACGCGGCTGGTCCGCCATGGCGCCGATGCCTGAATGCGCCTCGAGCCTCGAGCCGTCAGGCATGTAGACGGTCGCGCTGCTGATGTCGTACACGGCGACGCCATTGCCGGCTCCGCTCCTGGCGGCTGGCGAGTTGAAGAGGTTCCTGAACGCCTTGCCAAGGCCGCCCGACGGGGTGTCGGGCTTGGCATAGGCCAGCACATCGCCGCCATCGGCCGGCCGGCCTTGCCGCGTCGGTTTTGCCGGCTGGGCCTGCTGGACCGTCTCGCGTGCCGGCTTCGGCTGCTGAACGGATTTCGGCTGCTGGACGGACTTAGGCTCCTGCTGGACCACTTTGGGCTGCGGCGCGTCGAATTGCGGACGCCGGGTCGGCAACGGCACGTCGTCGGTCAGAGCGTCCGGCAGCGCGGCGGCATCGCCGGGTTGATCCTGCTGGGTTTCGACGGGTGAAACCACGACATCGGCTGACGATTCCTCGATCGGCAGCGGTGAGGCGAACGCCTCGTCGTCGGCCGGCAGGGACTGCACCAGAGCAAGCGCCAACTGCGAATTGTCTGGCGTACCGGATTGGGCAAAACCCATCGGCGGCGGTGCGGTCTGCACGACCACCGAGTCGGTATCCAGCCGGGCGAAACGTTCGGCCGCCGGAACTGGCATGTTATCGGACAGGCTGGCTGTGACCTGGACGGAGGGCACCAACGACGCCTCGGCAATTCGCGGTGCGACGGTGGAGATCACCGGGCGGGTGTTGGCACTGGCGGCAGGCTGTCCGGCGTCGGCAAAGGCAGCGGCCAGCTTCATCGGCGAAAGCGACGCTTCCATGCGTTCGAAGCGCTCCTGCGCCTTCGACTTCACGGCGGCGGGCATCGGCTTTGCCTGCGCTACAAGGCGTTCGGATTTTTCCGCCCGCGCGCTTACCCTGGCCAGCTTGAAACAGCTGGCGCCGCACTGCACCGAATGATCATGCAGGGCCTGAGTGCCGCCATTGGCGTTGGCCAGCACGAAGGGTGCTTTCAAAAAGTGCTGTTTCAGCGGATCGGCAAGTGCGAGCGATCCCGGTGTCGACAGTGTCTGGGGCAGGCCAACCGAAGTTGCCGATAGAGAGGCGCCGACGGAACTGAGGCCAGCCATGGTGCCGATCAACCAAAGGCCGATGGCGGTGCTGACGCAAGGCAGCGCGACCCAGCGGGCCACCCGGCCAGCGTTGAAGGAAGGGGAACGTGGAGCATCGACGAACTCGCCGCCCTCACGCTGTCCCCGGTTTTTTTTGTGTGTACTCAACAACGCCATGCAACCAATCTCGCTTCAATCGGTTTCCCCGTACGTGGCCTTGAGAGCCGCGACGACCATTCTGTGAGTGATCCCAGGTGGTCCCCGACGCGTTTGCCGCGTCTGTAGTTGGTTGCCGATTGCTTCAAAATATGGACAAAGTTGGTTAATCAATTCCTCTCAAAACCAACGACGAGATGTGGATTTTGGCCAAATCAGCCTTCGTCCACGGCCAGGAAAGTGGTGTTGTCGCC
>NZ_RZPB01000965.1:0-1933 GCF_003998535.1 Mesorhizobium sp. M7A.F.Ca.AU.002.02.1.1
GATCTGCAGCGCCGAGAAGGCCACGTCGGCGGAGGTGAACGGCTTGCCGTCATGCCATTTGACGCCGTCGCGCAGTTTGAACGTCACCGAGAGCCCGTCGGCGGCACCCTCCCAGCTCAGCGCCAGCCTTGGCGCGAGTCCGTCCTTGCCGTCGTAGGAGGCTTCGGCCAGCGTTTCGACGATCTTGCTGGAGATGAAGAAGACGCCGTTGGAAGCGACGATCGCCGGGTTGAGGTTGCGCGGTTCGGAATCGGCGGCAAGCACAAGCCGCCCGCCCTTCTTCGGCGTCTGCGCCCAGCCCGGTGTCGGCATGGCGGTGGAGGCCAGCAGCATTGCCGAGCCGGAAAGCATCGTGCGCCTGGAAATCGTGAAACCTGACATGATCGAACTCCGTCCTCTCCGCGACCCGGTTGGGCGCGCCAATACCCCTCGAACGCCGGCAAGCCCGCCAGCATCCTTGCGGCGGCGATTATGAGCCTTGCCGAGGGTTTCGCCAGAGACGGAATTGGCGCATCCTCGCTTGGCTTTGAAATTTTCGTCCGCTGGACCAGTTTGGAATATGCGCTTCTATCACGTCAATCTGGTAGGACCAAATTGATGGGATATGCGACGGACAAAGGTATGATGACATGGAACGGTGCTGTTTGCCCTATTTCTGGCTGGACCAGAACGGGCAAAATGGTGCAGATTTGAGTCATGGCCAGGGGATCGCGAGCGGAACGGCCGGCGGTCCCAGGCAATTCAGGGAGAGAGAGATGAACATTGCTCCGGGCAAGAATGCCGTCGGCAATATCCCGTTCGACCAGGCAAGGGTCGACCGGCTGATGGAGGAGGCCGGCATCGATGTGCTGCTCGCCACCTCCAAGCACAACACGCAATACCTGCTGGGCGGTTACAAGTTCATCTTCTTCGCCGCCATGGATGCGATCGGCCACAGCCGGTACCTGCCGATCGTCGTGTACGAAAAGGGCGGGCCGGACCATGCCGCCTATATCGGCAACCGCATGGAGGGCGGCGAGCACCAGAACAATCCGTTCTGGACGCCGACGCTGCACGCCGCCTGCTGGGGCACGCTCGACGCCGCCAACCTTGCGGTCGAGCACCTGCAGAAGATCGGCAAGGCCGGCGCGCGCATCGGCATCGAGCCTGGCTTCCTGCCATCGGACGCCTATACGCTGATCCGCAAGGCGTTGCCGGATGCCAGGCTGATCGATGCGACCGACATGCTGGAGCGCATGCGCGCCATCAAGACCGATGCGGAGCTGGAGAAGCTGCGCACGGCCTCCGAACTGATCACCGATTCCATGCTGGCGACCATTGCCTGGGCGCGTGAAGGCACGACTAAAAGCGAGATCATCGAGCAGCTGCGGCGCGAGGAAACCAATCGCGGCATCCATTTCGAATATTGCCTGCTGACGCTGGGTGCCAGCCACAACCGCGCCGCTTCACCGCAGGCGTGGAAAAAAGGCGAGGTGCTGTCAATCGATTCCGGCGGCAATTATCACGGCTATATAGGCGACCTCTGCCGGATGGGCATTCTCGGCGAACCGGATGCCGAGCTGGAAGATCTGCTGGCCGAGGTCGAGACGGTGCAGCAGGCGGCCTTTTCAAAAGTCAAAGCGGGCACGCTGGGCGGCGACATGATTTCGCATGCCGAGGGCGTGCTGAAGGCTTCGAAGGTCGCGCCCTACACGGATTTCTTCGCCCATGGCATGGGGCTGATCACGCACGAGGCGCCGTTCCTGATGACCAACCACCCGGTGACCTATGAAGGCACCTATGCGGCCAAACCGCTGGAGAAGAACATGGTGCTGTCGGTGGAGACGACCATGCTTCACCCGACACGGGGCTTCATCAAGCTGGAAGACACGCTGGCGGTGACGGAGAGCGGATACGTGATGTTCGGTGATCGGGGCCGGGGGTGGAACAGGGG
>NZ_RZPB01000966.1:0-1932 GCF_003998535.1 Mesorhizobium sp. M7A.F.Ca.AU.002.02.1.1
ACCTCATCCAGCGTGCGGTCGCGAGCCGGCGTGATGGACGCCACCTCATAGAAGACGAAGCCGTTGTCGGCTGTGGTCAAGGCATCGTTTTCCGTGTTGGGTTCGGCGTCGAAGACCGCTTTGATCAGCTCCGGCGATTGCGGCAGGTCCTTGACGATGCTTGCATCTGGCCGCAGTCCACTGCGATCGATGGCGTCGATGGTGACGACCTTCAGCTTCAGCTTGGCCGCAGCGTCGGCCAGCGAACTGCCGGCGGCGCGGGTGTCATCGTAATTGTCGCGCACGTCCAGAAGGATGCGGCTTGCCTCGCCCAGCGCCAGATCCTTGCGGATCTGGTCGGACACCTCGGCCAGCGGCTTCACCACCTCGGGCTTGATCTCGGTGACACGCAGCAGCACCGGACCGAAGGCGCCCTGCACGACCTGGCTGACTTCATTGGCGTTAAGCGCGAAGGCGGCGTCGGCGACCGCCTTGTCGGCGATCTTGTCCTTGGCAAGCGTGCCGAGCAACGTGTCGGCTGGGGTCTTGCCTTCCGCCGTGACCAGCTTGTCGAAAGTGGCGCCTGCCTTGAGCGAATCGAACGCGGCCTTGGCCGCATCCGGCGTCTTGAACACGAGCTGCTCGATGGTACGCAATTCCGGCGTGGTGTAACGCGCCTTGTTCTTGTTGTAATCGTCGCTGACCTGTTGGTCGGTGACGGCGGTCGGATCCATGATGTCGACCGGCTCGAGGCGGACATAGGAGAATTTGCGGTATTCGGGTGCCGCATATGTCTTCTTGTTGGCTTCGAAATAGGCCGAAAGCACGCTATCGGATGGCGCCACGATCGGCTCGACGAGTGCCTTGGGCAGCGTCAAATAGTCGATGGTGCGGTCTTCGCCGCGATAGAGCGCAACTGCCTTGAAGAAAGTGTCCGGAGCCTTGAGGCCGTCCGAGACCGCCTCGACAATCTGCTGGCGCACCGCCACCTGAGCACGGTTCTTCAAATAGTCCTCGGGTCGCATGCCAATCTGCTGCAGCATATATTCGAACGTTCTGCGATCGAACTGGCCGCCCGGGCCTTTGAAGGCCGGGTCTTCGCGTGTCAGCTCGGCCAGCCGGTCTTTGGAAAGTCCGAGGCCCAGCTTGCGGGCCTGTTCATCGAGAACGGCACCCGAGACGAGCTGCGCCAGCACCTGGTTATCGACACCGAGCGCCTTTGCCTGTTCGTGGCTGAGACGTTGGCCGAACTGCTGCGACATGACGGCGAGCTGGCGATCATAGGCGAGACGGTATTCGTTGATCGACACTTTGGTGCCGCCAGCGGTTATCACCGAATCATGGCCGGCCAAACCGCCCATCAGCCGTCCGGAAACGCCCCAGACCAAAAAGCTGAGCACCAGCAGCACCAACAGCCCCTTCGCGACCCAGGTGCCTGCCGCGCTTCTCAATATACCAAGCATTTTTACTTCCGATTTATGCGCATTTTCGCATGCGCCGAGTCTGAAACAAGCGCAATAGCGCCCTTCCGGCCCACTGTCGATTGCTTTGTGGCCTGATTTTGGTAGTGAGGGCCAGAGCCCCGATATCATCCGGAGAAGCAAACCCATGACGCCAGGAATTCGCCCGCTCGTCGCCGGCAACTGGAAAATGAACGGCACCAGCGCCTCCCTCAACGAGCTCAGGATGATCGGCAACGGCTTCATGAGTGGGCTTGACGCGGAGACCGAAGCGCTGGTTTGCGTTCCCGCAACCCTGCTTGCCCACGCCGCCGAGATCCTGTCGCGCACGCCGGTGCATGCCGGCGGCGAAGATTGCCACACCAAGGAGAGCGGCGCCTACACCGGCTGCATCTCGGCGGAAATGCTCAGGGATGCCGGTGCGAGCCATGTCATCGTCGGCCATTCCGAATGCCGCGAGCAACGCGGCGAGGATGACGCCACTGTCCAGGCC
>NZ_RZPB01000967.1:0-1925 GCF_003998535.1 Mesorhizobium sp. M7A.F.Ca.AU.002.02.1.1
AGACCGCAGCGGCCGCGGCCCGACCTGGGTCAAATCGAAATGCACGGCGCGGCAGGAATTCGTCATCGGCGGCTACCTGCCGTCGGACAAGACCGGGCGCGGACTGCGCTCGATCCTGGTCGGCTTCCACGAGGGCGGCAAGCTGCATTATGCCGGCCGCGTCGGCACTGGTTTTTCGGGCAAGGGCGCCAATGAGCTGAAGGCAAAACTCGATGCGTTGACGGCAAAATCATCGCCCTTCGCCACCGCCGTGCCGAAGGGCAAGGGCCTGGTCTGGGTCAAGCCTGAACTTGTCGGCGAAGTGGAGTTTCGCAGCTGGACCTCGGACCGTATAATACGCCACGCCTCGTTCCAGGGGTTGCGCGAGGACAAGCCGGCGGAGGAAGTCGTGCAGGAAAAGCCCAAAGCGGCGACAGGCAAGCCATCGACAGGCAAGAGCACGGCCAAGCCGGCATCAGGCGGCAAAGCCGCCGGGTCGATCACGACCACGGTCAAACTCTCGCATCCCGACAAGCTGCTGTGGCCGGACGAAAACATATCCAAGCAGGGCCTGCTCGACCATTACGCACAGGTTTGGCCGCGCATGGAACAGTTCGTGGTCAACCGGCCGCTCAGCCTGGTGCGGGCGCCGGACGGCGTCGGCGGCCAGCGTTTCTTCCAGAAGCATGCCTCGGCTGGCATGAGCGACAAGATCGCGCGCATGAAGGACCCGACCGACGGCGAGGAAATCCTGTTCATCCGGGATTTCGATGGTGTTGCCGCACTGGTCCAGTATGGCGTGGTCGAGATCCACATCTGGGGGTGCACGATCGATGAGATCGAGAAGCCCGACCAGATCATCTTCGATCTCGATCCCGATGAAGGTGTCGACGTGAAGGCGGTGCGCGAGGCGGCACTCGATATCCGGGGCAAGCTCGACGAGCTGTCGCTGCCGAATTTCGTCAAGACCTCGGGCGGCAAGGGCTATCACGTGCTGGTGCCGCTGAAACCGGCGGCGGATTGGGATGCGGTGAAGGGCTTCGCCCATGACTTTGCCCGCGCGTTGGAGCAGGGTGCCCCCGATCGCTACACGGCGACGCTGTCGAAAAAAGCGCGCACGGGAAAGATCTTCGTCGACTATCTGCGCAACGGCAGGGGCTCGACGACGGTCGCGCCCTATTCCTCGCGCGCCAAGAAAGGCGCCACCGTGTCGATGCCGGTGACCTGGCCAGAGATCGAGGCCGGCTTGCCGCCGAACGCTTTCCCGATCGGCGACAAGACGACGCTGAAGCAGCTGGCGAAAGCCGATCCGTGGAGGGAATTTTTCAAGCAGGGGAAGGCGTTGAAGCGGGGGTAGTTCGCGCAATTTGCCAGCGCAGCGATCCTTCGCGCCCCCTCTGGCCTGCCAGCGTGACGAAATCAGCGTCGGCTCCTCAGCTCAGAAACACCTTCTCGAAAGCCTGCTTGCCCGGCAGCGAGAAAATCACCGCGCGGCTGTCCTTCTCGCGGCGCGCCCATTTCTCGGCAAGGATCTTGTCGAGGATGGCGGCGCCCAGCGTGCCGGCGAGGTGCGAACGGCGCACGCTCCAGTCGAGGCAGGCGCGGCATACCGGCCGGCGCGGCTTGGTGTAGACGTCGATGCCGATCGCGGCGAAATGCGAAGCCGCCGATGGCCCGAGCCTGATCTCTTGTTCGTCGCGGACCAGTACGTTCTTGGCGACGAGCCGGTCGAGCATCGCCACTGCCTGCTCGCCGGCGAGGTGATCGTAGCAGACGCGCGCCACGCGCATCGCTGCATCGCGCGGACCCGGCCGCACACGCTTTGGACCGACGGCTTCCGCGACGCCTGTGATGGCTTCGATCATGCCCGCCACCTGCGGTCCGGCGAGGCCGTAATAGCGATGCCGGCCCTGGCTCGCCACCGTGAGCAGCCCACCTTCCATCAG
>NZ_RZPB01000968.1:0-1918 GCF_003998535.1 Mesorhizobium sp. M7A.F.Ca.AU.002.02.1.1
GTCTTCACCTTCGTTTATCTGATGGGAATGTTGCGATGAGCGCCGGGCACCAAACAGACACCAGCAACCACAGCCACGCGCATCACGGCGTCAATCACGGCTCGCTGGCCGGCTATCTGACAGGCTTCGGCCTGTCCGTCGTGCTGACCGCCGTTCCCTTCTGGCTGGTCATGACCAACGCGCTCGGCAATCAGATGGCGTCGGCGATTGCCATCATGGCCTTCGCCGTCGTGCAAATCATCGTCCACATGGTGTTCTTCCTGCATATGAACACCAGGTCGGAGAGCGGCTGGACCATGATGGCGCTGATCTTCACCCTCATCCTGGTGATGATCGCGCTGACGGGCTCGCTCTGGGTCATGTACCATCTGAACGTCAACATGATGCCCGGCCATGACATGAGTCAGATACCCTGAGAGAGGGACCTGGCTTTGGACGAACAGGCGCGGACGACACCGCATCCGAATACAGGCGACGGCCAAAGGGTTACGCGTTCGAGATGGACGCTATTGATGCTTTGCCTTTGCGGAGCCATCGGCATCGCAGGGTTCTCGGCGCTCGGTATCTGGCAGCTGGAGCGCCGCGTCTGGAAGCTCGACCTGATCGAGCGTGTCGACCAGCGTCTCAAGGCAGTACCCGTGGCCGCCCCGGCGCCTTCGGCCTGGCCAGCGATCAACGCCAGGGATGACGAGTATCGCCGCCTCGTCGTCACGGGCCGGTTTCTCGGTGATCGCGAGACCCTGGTCCAGGCGGTCACCGATCTCGGCGGTGGCTTCTGGGTAATGGCGCCGTTCCGAGCGGATGATGGCTTCACGATTCTGGTGAACAGGGGCTTCGTGCCGACGGACAAGCGCGATCCGGCAACCCGCTTCGCAGGCAAGCCCTCGGGCGATCACACCGGAATTCATGGCCTGTTGCGCATCAGCGAACCGAAAGGCGGCTTCCTGCGCACCAACGATCCGGCTGCCAACCGCTGGTATTCGCGCGATGTACAGGCGATCGCCGCCAAGCAAGGCATCGGGCAGGTCGCTCCTTATTTCATCGATGCCGATGCCACGCCCAATCCGGGAGGGTGGCCGGTCGGCGGCCTGACGGTCGTTTCGTTCCACAACAACCATCTGGTCTATGCCCTGACATGGTTCGGGCTGGCCTTGATGGTGCTGGGCGCGGTCGCCTGGCTGTTGCGGCAGGCTGTGAAAGACAGGCCCGGCGGGGGCTGACCGCTGACCGCTGGCCGAGGCAAAGCCGAAATTACGCACGGAAGCGCTCATGCCGGCGCAGAGGATGGCGTGATCGCTCTGCTCGTGCCGGCTGGTCATTTCCGACGCGCATCAATAGGTTTCCCTTCAAACCCTCATCCATGAGCGCGCAGGGCAGGCTTCCCAGCCGTCTCGGGCTGGAGCACCTAGCTAAAACCGCTGGCGAAACGCGACCGATTTGCGTATCACTCCGCCGCCATTGGAGCCCTATCGATGTTTGAGACCCTGCAGCCCGCCCCCGCCGACAAGATCCTGGCCCTGATCGGCCTTTATCGCGCCGATCCGCGCCCCGACAAAGTCGATCTCGGCGTCGGCGTCTACAAGGATCGCGACGGCAAGACGCCGGTTATGCGCGCCGTGCGCGAGGCGGAAAAGCGCCTGCTGCAGGCCCAGGACACCAAGACCTATCTCGGCCTTGCCGGCGATACCGGCTTCAACACGGTGATGGCCAAGCTCGCCTTCGGTCCGGGCGCTGACATGACGCGCATCCGCGCCGCACAGGCGCCCGGCGGCTCCGGCGCGCTGCGGCTGGTGGCGGAATTGCTGAAGCGGACGCGTTCGGACGCAACCATCTGGCTGTCGGACCCGACCTGGCCGAACCACATGCCGGTGATGCGCGCCGCCGGCCTGCAGATCCGTGAATACCCGTATTTCGACGC
>NZ_RZPB01000969.1:0-1916 GCF_003998535.1 Mesorhizobium sp. M7A.F.Ca.AU.002.02.1.1
GCGCCACCTGGCGCGAGGCGGCCGCCCTGCGCCGCACCTTGCGCAATTGCCGCTACGATCTGGTCATCGACGCGCAAGGCCTGCTGAAATCGGCCCTGGTGGCAAGACAGGCGGGCTCACCCATTGCCGGCTTCGACCGTTCGAGCGCGCGCGAACCCTCGGCGACGCTGTTCTACGATGCCACGTATGCCGTCCCGCGCGATCTCCACGCCATCGAACGGACGCGGCGGTTGTTTGGCCTGGCGCTCGCCTATCAGCCCGATCTTTCGACGCTGGACTCCGGCATCGTGCCGCCCGCCGGCACCCTGGCGGGCACTTCTGGAAAAACCGCCTTCCTGCTGCACGGAACCAGCCGCGAAGACAAGAAATGGCCGGCCGAAGACTGGATCGGAACCGCCCACCTCCTGATTGAGCGGGGGATGACGCCGGTCACGACCTGGTCGAACGAGCGTGAGAAAACCGTGGCCGAGGCAATCGCAGGCGCCGTGCCGTCAACGATCGTGGTACCGAAATCGCCGCTGTCCGAAATCGCCGCGACTATCGGCGGCTCGACGCTGGTTATCGGCGCCGACACCGGGCTGACCCATCTTGCCAGTGCCTTTGGCCTGCCGACGGTCGCAATTTTCCTGGCAACAGAGCCGGGTCTGACCGGCCCGCGCGGACGCTACGCATCGACACTGCTGGCCTCGCATGGGGGGCGTGTTGTGCCGGTGCAGGTAGTGGCGGAAGCAGAAAAGCTATTGGCACTTAAACTACAAGCGCCGGCATAGGACCTTTCAGAATTCGCTCTGGCGAGTCGAATAGCGTGGTTCTTCGAGAACCGGAGCGGCGCGTACTTAAAGTACGTGAGCACCGGAAGCGCAGAAAACCGCCCGCGCATGCCCCCGAAAATCGTAATTGATTTTCGGAAAGGGATCATGCGCTAACTGAAAATCCTACAGCGTCCTTTGCGCGTCCGAGAGGACGCGCGGCGCTGTAGTCGGCCGCCAGAGTAGAATTATCAAAGGTCCTAGATGAACTGCACCTGGACGATCTCATACCCCCTGGCGCCGCCAGGCGCGTTGACCTCGATGGCGTCGCCGACTTCCTTGCCGATGAGCGCACGCGCGATCGGCGAGGAGATCGAGATGCGGCCGGACTTCACGTCCGCCTCCTGGTCGCCGACGATCCGGTAGGTCTTCTTTTCCTCGGTGTCCTCGTCGACCAGCACCACGGTGGCGCCGAACTTGATCTTGTCGCCGCTGAGCTTGCTGACGTCGATCACCTCGGCGCGCGCAATATAATCTTCAAGCTCGTTGACGCGGCCCTCGTTGAGGCTCTGCGCCTCTTTGGCGGCATGATATTCGGCATTTTCGGACAGGTCGCCATGCGAGCGCGCTTCGGAGATCGCCTCGATGATGCGCGGCCGCTCTTCCTGCTGGCGCCAGCGCAGTTCTTCCTTCAATGACGCGAACCCCTCGCCTGTCATCGGGACCTTGTTCATGATGCCTGCCTTTCCTGCTGCCACCCCCGCGTATCGGGGAAAGCCTTGTCGATGGGTACAAAAAGAAAACGGGTCCGGCAGCCTCGAGCTTACGGAACCGTTTCACCGCAATTTCCCTGAATATAGCAATGTCAGCGGGTTTTTCACGCCCAAAAATCGGTTTTGCTAAAATCATCCCCGTTTTCATCAGTCCGGGGCGATGAATGAGACCGGGGGCAACAAAAAACGGCCGCGATCGCTCGCGGCCGCTTGGAAGAGCCCTGGGATCTTTTCAGCTTCTCATGAAATGGTCGATCTGCTCGGCCAGCATGCCATATTCACGCGAACCCTTGCCGGTCCGCTTCTCGATTTCCATCAACTGCTGCTGGGCGCCGGCCAGATCGCCGATCTGCAGATGCGCTTCGCCGAGATATTCGCGCACCAGCGTGTAGTT
>NZ_RZPB01000096.1:0-12543 GCF_003998535.1 Mesorhizobium sp. M7A.F.Ca.AU.002.02.1.1
CCCCGGCAGGACGAGCCACTGGCGCGGATCGCCGCCGACTGGCTGGGCCGCGACCCGTTTGGCGCCGCCACGAGGCCGGTCGAAGCGGTGGCCGACCTGTCGGCGGCGGAAGTGGCTTTCCACACCGCTTCGGCGCGCCGCTATGGTTTCCATGCGACGCTGAAAGCACCGTTCCGCCTGGCTGCCAACGAGACGGAAGTCTCGCTGCGCGCCGCACTCGACCTTTTTGCCGAGGTGACGCCGGTGGTGACCATTCCCCGTCTCGTGGTCAGCCAGATCGACGGCTTCTTCGCACTGGTGCCGGAAGGGCCAGTGCCTGCGCTCAACCGGTTCGCCGATGACGTGGTGCGCGACTTCGACCGGTTTCGCGCACCGCTGAGCGAGGCGGAAATCGAGCGGCGCAGCCCGGATTCGCTGAAGCCGGCCGAGTTCCGCAATCTCTGCCAATGGGGCTACCCCTATGTCTTCGAAACCTTTCGCTTCCACATGACGCTCTCCGGCCGGGCGGGGTCACAGGAGAGCCCGCGTTTGCGCGCAGCGATCGACAGCCTGTTCGCGGAAGTGCTGCAACAGAAGGTGCTGGTGGATGCGCTGACCTTGTTTGTCGAAACCGAACCGGGTGCGCCGTTCATGGTGCTCTCGCATCACGCGCTCGGGCGCCGCCCGGCCAGAAAAACCGCCTGAAGGACTGCCTGAAATGACCGCCGAGACTGTTCTCCACAATGCCCGCATCGTGCTTGCCGACGAGATCGTCGAAGGTTCGCTGGTGCTGCGCGACGGCTTTATCGCCGGCATCGAAGCCGGCGCAAGCCTTGGCTCTGGCCGCATCGGCGAGGATATGGGCGGCGACTATATTATTCCCGGGCTGGTCGAGTTGCACACCGACCATCTCGAAGGCCATTACGCGCCGCGGCCCAAGGTGCGCTGGAATCCGATCGCCGCCGTGCTCGCCCATGACGCGCAGGTGGCAACCGCCGGCATCACCACCGTGCTGGACGCCTTGCGCGTCGGCATGGACGAAGACGCCGACCTGACATCGGCCGACATCCGCAAGCTGGCCGACGCGATCGAGGACAGTGTGAAGCAGGACCGTCTGCGCGCCGACCATTTCATCCACCTGCGCTGCGAGGTTTCGGCACCCGACTGCCTCAGGGCTTTCGCCAATTTCGACGGCGACGAGCGGGTTAAGCTGGCATCGCTGATGGATCATGCGCCAGGCCAGCGCCAGTTCGTCAATCTCGAAACCTATGCCTACTATTACCAGCGCAAGCTGAAGCTGACCGATCGCGACTTCAAGGTGTTCTGCGAAAAACGGATGGCCGAATCGGCGCGCAATTCGGCGCCGAACCGGGCGGTGATCGCCGCCGCCTGCCAGGAGCGCGGCATCGTGCTGGCCAGCCACGACGACGCCACATCGGGCCATGTCGACGAAGCGATCGAGCAGGGCGTGCGGGTTGCCGAATTCCCGACCACGGAAGAGGCCGCAAGGGCCTCGAAAGAGGCCGGGATGGGTGTGCTGATGGGCGCGCCAAACGTCATGCGCGGCGCCTCGCATTCGGGCAATGTCTCGGCCCGTACGCTGGCCAGCGACGGCCTGCTCGACATCTTGTCGTCCGACTACATTCCCTTCAGCCTGATCCAGTCGGCGTTCTTCCTCGGCGATGTCGTCGAAGGCATTTCCCTGCCGCAGGCCGTCGCCATGGTCTCGAAAAACCCGGCCGATGCGGTTGGACTGACCGACCGCGGCGTCATCGAGCAGGGCCGCCGCGCCGATCTGGTGCGGGTGCGCGTCGACGACCATGTTCCGGTCGTGCGCACCGTGTGGCGGCAGGGACGCCGGGTGGCATGATGGTGTCGGCACTGATCGAGCGGGAACTTTCGGCCGAGACGTTTCCGATCCGCGATGGCGTTTTCGTCGCCGTCGTCGGCCCAAGCGGCGCCGGCAAGGACACGGTGATCGGCTACGCCCGCAACCATTTTGCCGACGAAACGCGGCTGGAGTTCGTCCGCCGGGTCATCACCAGGCCGAGCGATGCCGCAAGCGAGGATCACGACACGCTGGCCGACGCTGCCTTCGCCGAAGCCGAAGCCGATGGCGCCTTCGCCATTTCCTGGGAAGCACACGGCTGGCGCTGCGACATCCCCGCCGATGTCGACTGGTCTGTCGCCAATGGCCGTGTCGCTGTCGCCAATGTGTCGCGCGCGATCATCCCCTCCTTGCGCGAACGCTATGCCAACCTGGCCGTCGTCGAGATCACTGCCTCGCCTGAAGTGCTGGCCGAGCGTCTGGCGATGCGCGGCCGGGAGTCCCGCGGCGAAGTGCTGGCGCGGCTGGCACGCAGCGCCAATGTCACTCTGTCCGGGCCCGGCGTCACCTCGATCGACAACAGCGGCCCGCGCGAAGCCGCCGGCGAACGCTTCGCCGAGGTGCTGCGCAAGGCGATGGCCTTTTCCGACATGTCGGGCCTGATCTAGGCTAGCTATTCCGCAGCCTGGCCCGCCACGCCCTTGCGGGTGGCGTCGACCATCAGCCGCCGTTCCCGGAACACGCCCCATTGCTGGTCGACCAGCACGCCGATGAGGATGACGCCGCCCATCACCGCGAAGTTGAGCGAGGACGGGATGCCGAGCAGGTTGACGAGATTCTGCAGCTCCTGCAGCAGCACCGTGCCGAGGATGACGCCGATCAGCGAGCCTTCGCCGCCGCGCAGCGAGAAGCCGCCGAGCACGGCGGCGGCGATGGCGTAGAGTTCGTAGAACTGGCCGTGGCTGGCCGGCGAGATCGAGCGCGTGTACATGGCGAAATAGATCGCCGACAGCGCCGTCAGCACACCGCAGATGACATAGGCGGCGATGACGACACGGCCGGTGCGGATGCCCGAATATTTCGCCGCCTCCTCGTTCTTGCCGATGGCGTAGAGATAGCGGCCGAACACCGAGCGATGCAGCACCACCCACATGACGATCGAAATAACGATCAGCGCGATGAAACTGTTCGGCACGCCATAGGAGCGTCCGGCCGTCAGGAATTCGAGCTCGGGAAAATTCTGGCCGAACGCAAAACCCGCCGTGCCGTCGGCGGTGTAGAAGCGGGCGACACCGCGGTAGATCAACAGGCCGCACAAAGTGACGACGAAAGGCTGCAGCTTGAGCCTTGTGATCAGCCAGCCATGCACCAGGCCTATGATGGCGCCGAGGAACAGGATCAGCACGAAGGCCAGCGGCCAGCCCACCTCGCGCACGGCGATGAAGTCGATGAACAGCGTTCCAAGCAGCGCGACCACCGAGCCGACCGACAATTCGATGCCGCCGGTGATGATGACGAAGGCCTGGCCGATCGACAGGATGCCGAACAGACCGATCAGGTTCGAGGTGTTGGCGAGGTTGATCGGCAGCAGGAAGCGCGGATTGATGATCGCAACGATCGCCCCGACCACCAGGATCAGGATCAGCAGGCCGAGATCTTTCTTGCTCATCGTCTTCTCCCCAATGCCTGAGCAGATCGCGCTTGCGCGAGACCCCGGCAAAACTACTTCGGCTGCTTGCCCACCGCCAGCAGCAGCACGTTTTCCTGGCTGAACCGGTCCTTGTCGAGAATGCCGGAGATTTGGCCCTCATGCATGACGGCGATGCGGTCGGACACGCCGATCACCTCTTCCATGTCCGACGAGATCATCAGCACGGCGACGCCGGCATCGGCCAATGCGCGCATCAGGCCGTAGATTTCCGCCTTGGCGCCGATGTCGATGCCGCGCGTCGGCTCGTCGAGGATCATCACATTGGGGTTCATGGCCAGCCACTTGCCGAGCACGACCTTCTGCTGATTGCCGCCCGACAGCGTGCCGGTGCGCGTCTGCACCGAAGGCGCCTTGATGCCGAGGTCTTTCTTCTGCTTCTCGGCGGTGGAGGTCTCGGCGCTTGAGGACACCAGGGAGCGGCGCGCATGCGCGGGCAGATTGGGCAGCGAAATGTTCTGAGCGATCGACAGGTCGAGCAGGATACCGGTCAGCTTGCGGTCTTCCGGAACCAGGAAGATGCCGTGCGCGACGGCGTCGGCCGCGGAAGCCAGCGCAAGCGGCTTGCCGTCGAGTTCCAGCGCGCCGCCGAGCTTCGAATCGATGCCGAAGAACACCCGCGCCAGCTCGGTGCGGCCGGAACCGACAAGACCGGCGAGGCCGAGGATTTCGCCGCGCCTGACGTCGAGATCGACCGGGCGGCCGGGATAGGCAGGGGTGCGGATGGCCTTGGCCGCAAGTGCTACGGCGCCGGGCGCACGCGCCGCTTCCGAGGCCTTCTCGCGCTCCTTCAGCATGCGGCCGATCATCAGCTTGACCATCTGGTCGTGGCCGATATCGCTCTTCGGCAAGGTGCCGGCCAGCATGCCGTCGCGCAGCACCACGACGCGGTCGGCTACGCGTTCGACCTCGTGCAGGCGGTGCGAGATGAAGATGACGCTGATGCCGTCGGCCTTCAGCGCCTTGATGACGTCGAGCAATTTGTCGGTCTCGGCGAGCGGCAGGCTGGATGTCGGCTCGTCGAGGATGACCAGCCGCGCCTCGATCGACAGCGCCTTGGCGATCTCGACCATCTGCTGCTGCGCCAGCGACAGGGTCGCGACCGGCGTGTCGGCGGAAAAATTGGCGCCGACGCGCTTCAAAAGCGGCGCCACCATGGTGCGCAGCTTGGCGCGGTCGACGAGCTTGAGCGGCCCGGCGCGCAAAGGTTCGCGGCCGAAGAAGATGTTGGCGGCGACGTCCAGATTTTCGAACAAATTGAGTTCCTGGTGGACGAAGGCGATGCCCGATCCCAGGCTGGCTTCGACGGAGAGCCTGTCATGCGCGGTGCCGTCGACGGTGATCGTGCCGCTGTCGGGCCTGGTGACGCCGCCGAGGATCTTCATCAACGTCGATTTGCCGGCGCCGTTTTCGCCGACAAGGCCGATGACCTCGCCCGGCCTGACCTCCATGGAGAAGCCGTCGAGCGCGACGACGCCCGGATAGGTCTTGCGCACGTTCTCAAGGCTGAGGAACGGGGCGGTCACGGATGCAGCAATGGATGTGTCGGAATAATTCATCATGCCTGACAGCGATTGGCGGGCCAATTTCTGAGCATGATCTTTTCCGAGAACCGGCTTCCACTTTTCGGGATCATGCTCTTGGCTTTTGGCAGACTGACGATCCTCGCGGTGTTCGTCAATGCGAGCAGCCGGCCCAAGCGACGTTGAGCCGGCTGAACTGCTTCAAGTCTTAGTTTCCGGCCATCGCCTTCAGATTGGCGGCGTAGGCGTCGACGTCATCCTTGCCGATGATCTTGGTCGGGATGATGATGAGGTTGCCTTCCGGGATGCCCGACTTGTCGCCCTTGAGATAGGCAGCCATCAGCTTCATGCCCTGATAGGCCCATTCGAAGGGCTGCTGCACGACGGTGGCGGCAATGGTGCCTTCCTTGACGCCGCCGAGCGTGATCGGATCGTCATCGAAGCCGACGACGGTGATCGAGCCGAGCTTGCCGGCGTCGCGCAGCGCTTCATAGATGCGCGGCGTGTTGTAGGAGTAGAAGCCGACCATGCAGGTGACGTCGGGGCTGGCGACCAGCGCGTCCTCGACATTCTTCTTGGCGCGCGCCTGGTCGATGTCGTCGCCGCGCACGTCGATCAACTCGACCTTGGTGCCGGCCAGGCCGTCCTTCATGCCTTGGATGCGCTCCTTGGCATTGTCTGCGCCGAGCAGGCCGACGAAGCCGAGGCATTTGCCGCCATTGGGCATCGCCTTCTTGGCGATTTCGGCCGCCTGCTTGCCGGCATCGACGTTGGACGAGCCGATATAGGCGACGCGCTTGGTCTGCGGGGCGTCCGAGTCGGTGGTGAACAGCGCCGTTTCCGAAGCGATCTTGTTGAGGCCATCGGTCGAGGTCTTGGGATCGACGGCCGAGACCATGATGCCCTTGACGCCGGCGGTCACCAGATCGTCCATCAGCCGCTGCTGGATGGCGACCGAGGACTGCTCGGGATATTTGAGCTCGAGCGTATAGTCGGGCAGTTCGCCCTGCGCCTTCTTGACGCCGGCTTCGGCGGCCTTCCAGAAATCGGAAGCGCCGTTGACCACGAAGGCCAGCGTCGGCTTGTCGTCGGCGCGCGCGATTGCCGTGGCCGACAGGCCAAGCAGCAGCGCGGTCGCGGCTACGGATGCATTGCGTATCAAGGATTTCATGTTCAACCTCCCGTTTGGCTCAGTCGTTGGACCGGCCGATCTTGCACTGACCTGATTTGCCGTTTGCAGCGTGGACGCCCTCCTCCTCAAAGGGGTTCCCGGCACCGAAAGAATGGCGTCGTTCCAGCCACGACAGCGACCTTAGAGACTCATCCTTCATTCGTAAATAGTCCGATTTGTCTGACATATCACATATCCGAGACAAGGCTTGCGGAGATAGGATCCGCTCGCCACCGGGCCATTTTTCGTACTCTCCCGTCGCCCCGGACGTGACCGGCCGGATGCGACGATTGACGGTACAGCGCATTTTTGTATTAGTAAACAGTATTAGTTCCGAGCCAATGCCAGCGGTTTCGCGGTGTGCCCGCCGGCGTGCCGCCCTCACCGCTGGGCAGCCGCCCAGGCCTTTTGTTAATTGAGCTTTCGCTTGTATGGAGATGCGTGGCGGATGGACCTCCGGCATACTAATAGTTATAAACGAGCTTGACGTTATTCCGATAAATCGACGGCGTCACGCCACCTTGCCGGCCTGACCGGCCAGCCAGACTGGGATTTGCCATGAGCGAGACGACGGATCGGGCCAGCGACACAGCGAGGCGGCGCAAGGCGCCGGCCAAGGGCGCCAAGGGCCGCGTCACCATGATCGATATCGCCAGGGCCGCCGGCTGCTCGCAGGCGACCGTGTCCTTCGTGCTCAACAATTCGCCAGGGATCAAGCTGTCGCAGCAGACCCGCGAACGGGTGATCGAGGCCGCACGGACGCTTGGCTACACCGCGCCCGCTTTCGAGGCGCTTCACCCGGCATTGCCTGCCTTCGAGGGGCCCGCCTTCGAAGGGCTGGACGGGGTGATCGGCTTTGCCGTCGACCAGCTCGCCACCAGCCCCGAAGCCGTGGTCGCCATCGAGGGCGCGCGCCAGGCCTCGTGGAATGCCGGCAACGTGCTTCTGGTGGCGCAGACGCTGGGCGATTCCGTCATGGAGCCGCGCGCTATTTCAGCGCTGACCAAGCGGGGCATTTCGGCGCTGATCTACATGACCATCTTCACCCGCGAGATCACAGCGCCCGACTATCTCTACGGCCTCGACATCCCGGTGATCCTGCTCAACTGCTACACGGCGGACTACGCCTTCCCGTCCGTGGTGCCGAGCGAGATCGCCGGCGGCCAGAGCTCGACCCGCCATTTGATCAGCCACGGCCACCGCCGCATCGCCACCATCACCGGCGAGCCGTGGATGCAGGCGGCACAGGACCGGCTGAAGGGCTACCGCCGCGCGCTCGCCACGGCCGACATCCCGTTCGATCCCGAGCTGGTGGTCGAGGGCGACTGGTCGGCCAGCGCCGGCTATGCCGCCACCGTCAAGCTGCTGGCGCTCAGGGATAAGCCCACCGCCATCTTCTGCCAGAACGACCGCACCGCGATCGGCTGCTACGAAGCGCTGAAGGAAGCCGGCCTGCACATTCCGCAGGACATCTCCGTGGTCGGCTACGACGACGAGGAAATCGCCAGGCATCTGTTCCCGCCGCTGACGACCTCGATCCTGCCGCACATGGCGATGGGCCAATGGGCGATCGAACAGCTGGAAGCGCCGGCGGCGCCTGGACGGGGGCGGTATCCGATCACGAAGCTGGAGTGTCCGCTGGTGGAGCGGGAGAGTGTACGGGGGGTGGTAGGGTAACGCGACTCGGCGGGCCCGCGCTGGCTTACCTTCGACCGTTAGGGAAACCTGACCAGTGGGACGAAGAGCTGATGGCTGCAATGCAGACGATTCTTGCGCGGAAGGGGGTCAAGGTCGAAGTCTGAGACATTCATTCCCATTGGTGCAACAGACCGGCACGGTTGCGAATTTGGGGTTGGACACGCCGTGCCGGCCAGTGCTGGACACCCCAGCCCGATTACGCTACCGGCACAACAGGAATCCAGCAATTAAGCCTGATGGTCTAGATCGCGAGTGCAGAGCCTGTTCTCGCGCTTCAGGGAGCCCTTTTACCACGGGCATTACTTCTCCTCCGGGCAGTCCAGCAGCTTCGCATGGCGATGCATTTCTTCGCACCCGTCCGACAAGGCGGGCTTGAACCATTCCGCTTTGTCTTTCTTCAGGCCTTCGGCACTGGTCCGCTAACCTTGCCCTGCACGCGGTCCCACAGGCAGTTGCGTCTGCCGAACTTGAAATTGAGGTTGACGGTGCCGACTTGCGGAATCGGCTGTCGTTTCCTGGAGAAAGCAAAAAGCCCGCCACCTTTCGGCAGCGGGCTTTCCAAAACTGTAACTCTCTTGGTTAATCGATAATCCCGGATGAGCTGGGCGAAGCCGTCACTGACGACAGTCGCTCACGCTTCGTGAAAACGGGCTTCTGATAGATTTTCTTCATCGACATTCCCCTTTGCCAATAATGTGTCACTCTTTGCCTTCCGCCGGGCAGCGTGTCAATCGCGCACGGCGGTATGCCGATGGCCATCACCGCCTCCACGGAAGGGACGCTGATGGCATAACTTGCCCATCGTTTTCGGGTGATTAACAAAAAGGGCAATTATATAACTGACAACCCCGCTCTTATTGGCGCTGGTTGTCAGGAAAGATCTGCCTGCGCCTTGCCCTTGCCGATAACCTTTGCTTGCCTACTGTCCCGACCATGAGAGGAGGCAAACATGGAACGGCTTTACCCGGTAGCTCTCGTGACGCTGTTTTGTAGCTTGATGATATTCGGAATGGCGGTGACGGTCGCGAGAACCCACAAGAAGACTGGCATACTGGCGCCCGCAATGACCGGCGACCCGCTCCTTGAACGAACCATCCGGGCACATGCCAACGCGGTGGAATGGTTTCCTATCTTTATGCCGTCGATGTGGCTGTTCGCGATCTACTGGAATGCCGCGTGGGCTTCCGGCCTTGGGCTGCTCTGGATGATAGGTCGGATTGCATATTTCGTAGGGTATCGCACCGCGCCCTTGAAGCGCTATCCCGGCTTCTTCGTCCAGTCGATTGCAGCCTTCGCGCTGCTTTTTGGCGCTCTGGGCCGGATCATCTATCTGATGCTCTAGGCGCTCCCCAGCCGCGGGAGAACGGCACGGTACCTCATAAGCGGAGATAGGGCGCACTCCCTCCGATCGGTGTCGGGTCGGTAATATTGCTGGACGCGTTCGAGGGGCGCCAAATGCTCATCGCCTCCTATTACATGTGGTTCGACGGCCGGCCGGCAGCCGAGCAATGAGGGGTGTACCTTCTTCACGACGCAGGTGGCCCATTCGCGGGCTCGCGACACCCTCGCCGCCGAACGCTGGCGGTTGCCCTGGCTGGCGGTTGAGAAGAATTATGCCTTTGAAGGGCTGAAGGGCCGCGTGAGCCTGCTCGACCGCAAAGCTGCCAACGACAAACGCAGTGCCCCGAAACGGACCTACATGGAACTGGCGCACCCGACAGGATTCGAACCTGTGACCTCTGCCTTCGGAGGGCAGCGCTCTATCCAGCTGAGCTACGGGTGCTTTCCGGAATCCGGAAAACGAACCAGCCGGTGAACCGGCAAGTCACGGCTTCTTAGCGGAAGCGGGCGCGGGCTTCAACGGGCAATTGGCGATTGGCGTAGCGACTTGGGCCGGGTGCGTCCAGGCTGCGGCCTACGAGGTTCCCGCCCCCGCCTTCACCGTCCGCCTTCCACGCACCGCCCGCTTCGGCTTCTTGGCGCCCGCCAGTTCGTGCATCGCGTCCAGCTGCATCTGCTGCATTTCGGCGAGCCGCGTCCATTGGCGCGAGATGAGGTAGTCGAGCTTTTCGTGCAGATGGCGCACTTCGAGCTCGGCCTTGAGGTTGACGCGGTAGTCGTTGAAGGAGCGCAGGCGGTCCTTGGACTCCTGCCGCCGCTGGCTCATCATGATGATCGGCGCCTGGATGGCGGCAATGCAGGAGAGCAGCAGGTTGAGCAGGATGAAGGGGTAGGGATCGAAGGCGCTCGACATGCCGGCGACCAGATTGATGCCGATCCACACCAGCAGCACGCTACCAAACGAGATCAGGAACCACCAACTGCCGCCGAAGGCCGCCATGTTGTCGGAGACGCGGTCGGCGAAGGTGCGGTGCTCCTCGAATTCTTCTTCCGAGTTTTCGGAAATCGTGTCCTGCCTGGCGATCGATTCGACCACCTGACGGTCGAGCTCGGAGAATTCGCCGTGCTCCTGCTGCAGCAGCTCCTCCATATAGCGCATGCGGTAGCGGCCGAGCTCGGCGCGGCTGATGCGGGCGCCGGCCGGCAGGTCGGGATGGTCCGAGCGGATGCGGTCGGCGAGGCTCGGGCGCAGCGTGTCGATGCGCACCAGATCGCGCTTGCGGAATTTGCGGCCCGATATCGCCGACGGCTTTTTCTTCGGCTTGCCACGGTGGGCGCCGGGGCCTGCCGGTTCGGAGTCCGGCACTTCGGGCGTGTCGAAGTGTTCGTCCGATACCGGATCGGCCTCCAGCTCACCGACGATCGGCGCCTCGAAATACTCGCCGCCGTCATCGTTCTGATTGTCTGCCGCCTGTTCGGACGTTTTGGGGACGGTGCTCATGGTGGGCTCCTGAGGGTGCTGGGCGACGATAGACAGAGGTGGCGGCGCATAGCCAGCGCCGGGCACGGATTTCGCAGGCCGGACAAGTGTTTTTGATCGGAGAGGCGATGTGGCTGACGGCGGCTCGCCCCTCAGGGAGGGTGGAGACGTTCGAAATTGGCCGGAGCGGGAAGAACTTGCCCGATGTTTGCGCCAATCACCCCCCTCTGTCCTGCCGGACATCTCCCCCTCAAGGGGGGAGATTGGCTGTTGTCCCGGCTTTCGCCAATTTCCACCGTCACAGGAGTGAGCGGAGCGCCGAAGCTGCCAATCTCCCCCCTTGCGGGGGTTGAGGAGCGGTCCGCGCAGCGGGCGGAAAGCCAATTGCTTGGCTTTCCGAGCGACGAACATCCGGCAGGACAGAGGAGGGCGCTGTCCCGCCAACGTGCACAAGGTTCTGCAGGGCGGCGGGCAACAAAAAACCCGCCTTGCGGGCGGGTCACGTTTCCAGTCGATCAATTGGCGCGACTCAGCACCATACCGAAAATAGTAGCATAGCTGCCCTCAGGGTCAAGAAAAAATTCCTATCGATATCCATCCCCGCGCAGCCAAGCGCGATGCTTGCTACCGGCAGCTCGCCCTTCGCAGGCTCAGGGCGTTCGTCGTTCAAAAAGCCAAGCAATTGGCTTTTTGTCCGCTACGCGGACCACTCCTCACTGTTCCGCGAACATCAGCCTGGTCTTGGCGCCGTCCGTGGTCGGCGACAGGCTGCGCTGGATCAGCGCTTCGACATGGTCGTTGCGCTGGCGGGCTGAGTCGGCGCCCATCACCACGACGATCAAATTGCGGCCGTCGGCATTGTAGGAGGTGACGATGTTGAAGCCGGACGCCCTGATGTAGCCGGTCTTGATGCCGTCGACGCCGCGCACGCGGCCGAGCATGTCGTTGTGGCCGCGCACCAGCCGGCCGCGGAACATGAAGTCGCTTTCGGAGAAATAGTGGAACTGCTGGGGAAAGCGCTGATGCAGCGCCATGCCGAGCACCGCCATGTCGCGCGCCGTCGTCATCTGGCCATCGTCGGGCAGGCCCGACGCGTTGCGGAAGGTCGTGCTGGTCATGCCGAGCTGGCGCGCCTTGGATGTCATCATGGCGGCGAACTGATCCTCCGAGCCGCCGAGATATTCGCCGACCGCCACCGCCACGTCATTGGCCGATTTGACGACGATGGCGCGGATCGCGGAATCGACGTCGATGCTCTCGCCGCGCCGGAAGCGCATCTTGGTCGGCGGCTGCGAGGCGGCATGGTCCGACACCGGGATCTGCGTCTGCTTGCTGACGCGGCCGGACTCCAGCGCCTCGAACAAAAGATACAGCGTCATCATCTTGGTCAGCGAGGCGGGGTAGCGCTGCGCCGTCGAGCTGACCTCGAACAGCTGCTTGCCGGTCCTGGCGTCAACCACGATGGCCGCATATTTCTGCGCCGGCGCGGGCACGGCCAGCACGCTGTCGGGCGGCGTCGTGGCGCAGCCGGCCAGCAGCACCAGCAGGGCTAGTGCCGCAAAAACTCTCTGGATGAGCGGAAAGGGACGCAGGTAGGACAAGGGCTGGACCGTTCTGGGTCGGCTGTTGCTGAGATGAGACGACGCTAACGTAACGCGGCTGTTGCGTCCATTTGGTTAATGCCGGTTAGCCCCAGGATTGTCGAGCCTCGCAAGCTTGGCATCCGCCCCGAAAACGCCGGTTTTCCCGTGTCTTTGCTTGCCAAGGCCGCGTTTCCCGTGGGAAGGGGCGTGGTATCGAGGGCTTGGGGGCTTG
>NZ_RZPB01000970.1:0-1916 GCF_003998535.1 Mesorhizobium sp. M7A.F.Ca.AU.002.02.1.1
AACACCCCGCGCACCACATTACCGTCAATTCTGACGGCAACCTCGCCGCCGAGCCCCGCGGCACGATCAAGCCACCGTCGCCTGACGGCGGCAAGTCCGCGCCCCTCATCCCACAATCGGGCATTCTCGCTCCAGGCATCCGACAGCGCCAGGAACAGTGTTTCCGCATCGCATGCCGCGCCCAGCGCGCGCAAGGAAGTTGCGGGATACGGCAAATCCTCAGGGTATGCCACCACATTGACGCCGATGCCGACCGCCACTCCGAAACGGCCGCCCTCGAGGATTGCCGATTCCAGCAGGATGCCGGCCAGCTTGGCGCCGGAGGCAAGCACGTCGTTCGGCCATTTCAGCTCGAAACGGTTTTTTCCTTCGCTGCCACCGTCGAGGCCAATGGCGATCCGGCCCTTCGGCACCACGGCATCGAGTGCATCGGCCAGCGCCAGTCCTGCGACGAAGCCCAATGTCGCGGCAAGGCGAAGCTCTGCCTTGGTGATGACGAGCAGCGTCGCCGCCAGGTTGCCTTCCGGGGTCGCCCAGACGCGGCCGCGCCGGCCACGCCCGCTTTCCTGCTTCTTGGAAACGACCCACAATTTGCCGGCGTCGCCTGCCCTTGCGTGGTCCAGTGCCAGCGCATTGGTGGAGCCGACGCTCTCATGCGCCTCGAGCCGGAACCCTTCCGACGCCGAGGTTGGAGCCAGCCGAAATGCCATGCCGTCTAGAAAAACGTCTTGGCGGCGGCTTCGGCATAGGTGCCGATCGGCCCACCGATCAACACGTAGAACAGCACGAAGGCGCCGGAGACGCCGAGCACGACACGCAATTCCGTCGCCATCGGCACGAAGCCGCCGACCGGTTCGTCGAACCACATGATCTTGATGATGCGCAAATAGTAATAGGCGCCCACCACCGAGGCCAGCACGCCGATGATCGCCAGCGCGTAGAGATTGGCGTTGATGGCGGCGAGGAAGACGTACCATTTCCCCCAGAAGCCGGCGAGCGGTGGAATGCCGGCGAGTGAGAACATCAGGATGGTCAGGATCGTCGCCATGACCGGATTGGTCGACGACAGGCCGGCCAGGTCGCTGATCTGCTCGACATTGCCTTCCTTGCGCCGCATGGCGAGGATGAAGGCGAAGGTGCCGAGCGTCATCACCAGATAGATCAGCATGTAGATGGCAACGCCGCGCACGCCGGCCTGGCTGTTGGCGGCAAGGCCGACCAGCGCGTAACCCATATGGCCAATCGAGGAATAGGCCATCAGGCGCTTGATGTTGGTCTGCCCGATTGCGGCGAAGGAGCCGAGTGCCATCGAGGCGATCGAGATGAAGACGATGATCTGCTGCCAGTCGGCGGCGATTGGCTTGAACGCGCCCATGGTGACGCGCACGATCAGTGCCATCGCCGCCATTTTCGGCGCCGCCGCCAGGAAGGCCGTCACCGGAGTCGGCGCGCCCTCATAGACGTCAGGCGTCCACATGTGGAACGGCACCGCGGAAATCTTGAAGGCAAGGCCGGCCAGCACGAAGACGAGGCCGAAAACGAGGCCAAGCTGGCGCTCGCCGCTGCCGAGTGCCGTGGCGATTTCCTGGAAGCCGGTGTTGCCGGTGTAGCCGTAGACCAGGCTGATGCCATAGAGCAGCATGCCCGACGACAGCGCACCGAGAACGAAATATTTGAGGCCCGCTTCGGTCGAGCGCAGATTGTCGCGGTTGATCGCGCACAGCACATAGATCGCCAGCGACTGCAGCTCGAGGCCGAGATAGAGGCCGATCATGCTGTTGGCCGAGATCATCAGCATCATGCCGAGCGTGCACAGCAGGATCAGCACCGGATATTCGAACTTGTCGAAACGCTCCGCCTTGGCGAAGCGCATCGACATCACCAGCGTCACCGCCGAGCCAACCAGTGCCAGCACC
>NZ_RZPB01000971.1:0-1910 GCF_003998535.1 Mesorhizobium sp. M7A.F.Ca.AU.002.02.1.1
CGCGTAGTGTGTGGGGCAGCGGCTGATTCGGCCGCCACAAGGGGTTTGTTTCCATGAGAGAAACCGGCAAGAGCCGACGGACGCGAGAAGCGGCCAGCATCAGCGGCGACCTGATGCTGGCGCCGCTGGTGGCGATGATGCGGCTGCCGTTGATGGCCATGGATGGCGGGAGCCGCCAGCCATGGAGTACGGAGACGGCGCGTGCGGTCAACGAGAAGACCGCCGCTATGGCCGAAGGCGCGTTTGCGGCGCAAATGTCTTTCCTGCAATCGGCGTCGCGGTTCTGGCCGGAAGTCTTTTCCGGCCGCACGCCATCGCTGTTCAACGGGGTTGCGGCGGAGCGCTCGATCAGCGCCGCGCTGAAGCCGGCAAGCCGTGCCGTGAAAGCGAATTTTCGCCGGCTGTCCAACAAGACCTGACCGGGGTTGCAAACCGACAGTTTCTGGGTCGGCGGCCATCTCAACGTCGATGCGAATGGGGCTGGTGACGCCCAGTTCGGCATTCCGGTCCACGGCGCCAGGGGCAAGGGCACGGCCTATTCGACGGCTGTCCGGACAGCCGGCACGTGGAGCCTGCGCCTGCTGGTCGTCAGGGTCGAGGGAGCCGATGCGCCGATCGTGCTGATCAACGAAGATCATGTCCCGATCCCGAATGCTGCAATCGGAATATAGCTAGGCAAAACGCAAAAAAGCGGCCTGAACGCGGGCGCGACAGCTGACAGTTCGGCCGGCTTCGTGGCCCAACAGTCGGGTGACCACTGCAGCGTTCCAGACAAGGAAATATGCTGAAAAGCCGGATGCTGTCTGACAGTATGCGCATGCGTTCATGTGGACCGGTGGCAATTTCAGACAAGGGCACGCGCATATGGTGAGTTCCTTTCGTGCGGTCGTGGTCGGTGGCGGCTGTGTGGGCGCCGGCATTCTCTACGGCCTGGCAAAGCGCGGCTGGACCGATGTGGCATTGCTGGAGCGAACACAGCTTACGGCCGGTTCGACATGGCATGCCGCGGGGCTCATCCCCTCTTACGCGCGCAGCCGCAATGTCGGCCGCATGATCGCCAGATCGATCGCGATCTATGAAGGCCTGGAGGCGGAGACGGGCCAGAACGTCGGCTGGCACAAATGCGGGCAACTGCGCATTGCCAACACGCGCGACAGGCTGGACGAGTACAGAAGCTACATGGACGTTGCCGAGGTCCAGGGAGTGCGGGCCCGGATCGTATCGCCCGCGGAGGCGCGAGAGATCTGGCCGCTGCTCGACAACAACACCATGCTGGGTGCCCTCTACCATCCCGATGACGGCCACATTGCACCCGCCGATGTCACCCAGGCCATGGCCAAGGGTGCACGCGACCTCGGCGCGAAGATCCATCTTGATACCGAGGTCGTGGGTTTCGAGCGGATGCCGAGCGGCGAGTGGAGGGTCAAAACCTCACGCGGCGAGATCGTCTGTGAACATGTCATCCTTGCAACAGGCAATTACGCACGCCAGACAGGCGCCATGCTGGGCCTGGACATTCCCGCGATCCCGATCCTGCACCAGTACTGGATCACCGAGGCGGTTCCCGAAATCGTGGAACGCAAACGGCTTGGTCTTCCGGAGATGCCGATCCTCAGGGACGAGGGTTACGAGGGCTATCTGCGCGAAGAGGGAGACGGGCTGATGTTCGGTCCCTATGAGCGTACCGAGCAGCTCAAGCTGTTCGCCGAAAACGGTGTCCCGGAATGGTTCGGCGCCGATCTGCTCGATGAAGATTTCGATGCCGTTTCCTGGAACTGGGAGCGCGCCACCGAACTGGTTCCCGCGCTCGGGCGCGCCGGCATCAAGCGCAATGTGCGAGGACCTTTCCAGATGACGGCCGATGAGCTGCCGCTGATGGGGCAGGCGTGGGGCCTGGAGAATGTCTGGCT
>NZ_RZPB01000972.1:0-1906 GCF_003998535.1 Mesorhizobium sp. M7A.F.Ca.AU.002.02.1.1
CCCCGAGGCCCCGATCAGAAAGCCCCAGCCGTGCCAGAGCGGCAGGAGAAACCCGCCGAGCCGGTGGCGCCAATGATCCCAGATGATCGCCAAAAGGGCGATGTGCAGCGAGGGGGCCTGGTTGAACGGCTTGTCGAAACCGCCGAGCACGGCAAACAGGAAGCCGGGCAGGCCGGTCGTCGCCGGCCGCACGAATGTAGCGGTCAGCGGGAACAGGATGAAGCAGATAACGGCGACGATTTGCGCGGTGAGATAGCGTCCGGCCAGACGGTCGACCCCTTGCCTGTCGTTGTTGAGCAGCAGCGACAGGCCGTAGAACAGGTTGATCGACCAATAGGGCACGATGGTCCAGGCGACGAACGGGATGCCGTGCTCCCACGAGAACACGATACTGCCGACATCGTCGCGCCGCGACGCCAGCCAGTTGGCGAAGCCGTAGCTGAGATAGAAGAACGGCGCCAGGAAGGCCAGCCACAGGGCTGCCCTGACGACCACCCGGCTATAGGGTTCGGCACGCGCCACGGATGCAGGCGATGACACCATGCTGCTCAGCGGCGCCGCGCGAGCGAGACGGTGAAGATGCCCCATTGGTCGATGCGCTGGTCGAGCTTTTCGAAACCGGCGGCTTCGACGAACTGGTCCATTTCGCCTTGCGTGCGCCGGCGCATCACCCAGGCCTCGCCGCCGCGATGCGAGGTCAGGCTGCGGGCGATCATCTCGAGCTGCGGGTGCCAAGGCTGGTTGGTGTAGAGCAACAGGCTGCCCGGCTGCATGGCGCTGGCCAATCCACCGAGCGACCGGGCGATCATCGCATTGTCCGAGAATAGCTCGTAGAGGCCGGAAACGATGGCGAGGTCCGGCGCCGGATCGGCGTTGGCGAGCACGTCGGCATCGAAAGCGTCGGCGCGCTGGAACGTGACGTCAGCCGGCAATTGCCGCTCCGTGATCAGCTTGCGGCCAAGCTGCACGTTGAGGTCGGAATAATCCTGCAGACGCACGCTCGCCGGCTGGTCGGGGCTCTTCACGATGGCATCGAGAACATAGCGGCCGTGGCCGGCGGCGATGTCGAGAATATGCACTGGCCGGCCAGTGGTCTTGAGCGTTGCCAGGCAAGAGCCGATCAGTTCTTCGAGATGCAGCTTGCGCTGGCGGATGCCGCGCCAGCCGATAGCTTCCAGGAAGACACGGTCGACGACGCGGCCAAGGGGCGTAAGTCCGCGCGCGTCGTTTTCGTAGACATAATCCAGCGTCGAGCCGGAATCGAAGCCGGTGGCAATGCCGGTCTTCATGCCTTGGGAGACCCAGGCGCCCATGCGGATGGAGGCGCGGCTGAATGCCCAATAGAGGCCCTTTGGCGACATCAACGCGAGCGGTGAAGCAAGCCGGTCGGCCTCGTCGCGTGTGTAGCCGGCAATGTCCGCCTGCTTCAGGTCGACCGGCGCATCCGGTGCCGCGAACTGCCTGGCCAGGAACGGCCGGATCAGGTCGAGGGCCTTTGCCCGGTCGCGTTCGCCCAGCGTGTCGTGGAAGAAGCCCGGCAGCACATGACGTTCCTTGATGCGGCTGCCGAGATTGACGAAGAACTCGTGCTGCGGGCCGTGGCGCACGACCCAATCGCTGCCCGAAAGCAGAAGCTGCGTCGGCGCGGTGATGGCGCGGGCGTCCGCAACGATGCGGGCTGCATGCTGATAGAGTTCGACCAGGATGTTGGAAGCGATCGGCCGCGTGATCAGTGGATCGCTCTCGAAAGAGGCGATTCGCACGGGATCATGGGTCAGGAATTTCGCCTTGACGTAGGAATTGACGAAGAAGCGGCCCTTGATCTTCTGCCAGAGCGCTATGCCCTCCTTGGCGAAGGGCACGTAGAGTTTTACCGAGAAGGCCGGTGAGGCCAGCACCATGGCGC
>NZ_RZPB01000973.1:0-1906 GCF_003998535.1 Mesorhizobium sp. M7A.F.Ca.AU.002.02.1.1
GCCGTCGCGCGGCGTCGAGCCGTTCACGCAGGAGACGCTGGAGCGCGCCTTCTCGCTCGACTGGCCGCGCTATGAGCTGATTTTCTGCGTCGCCCATGCCGACGATCCGGTGATCAAATTGATAAACAGGACGATCGTCCGGTTTCCGAAAGTGCCGGCCTGGCTGCTTGTCGGCGATGACCGCATCAGCGCCAATCCGAAACTCAACAATTGCGTCAAGGGCTGGGAAGCGGCGCGGCACGACTGGGTCGTCCTGGCCGATTCCAACGTGCTGATGCCGAGGGACTACATCCAGCACCTGATGGCTGCCTGGCGGCCCGGCACCGGCCTTGTCTGCTCGACGCCGATCGGCTCGCGGCCGGCCGGCTTCTGGGCCGAGGTCGAATGCGCTTTCCTCAACACGCTGCAGGCGCGCTGGCAATATGCCGGTGAGGCGCTCGGCCTCGGCTTTGCCCAGGGCAAGAGCATGCTCTGGAACAAGCCGATGCTCGATGCCAATGGCGGCATCCGCGTGCTGGCCGCCGAGATCGCCGAGGATGCCGCTGCGACCAAGCTGGTGAACAGTCTCGGCCTGCGCGTCAATCTCGTCGCCGCCCCCTTCGAGCAGCCGCTTGGCCGGCGCTCGTTTGACGAGATCTGGTCGCGTCAGGCCCGTTGGGCGCGCCTGCGCCGCGTCACTTTCCCGCTGTTCTTCGCACCCGAAATCCTGACGGGCGCCGTGGTGCCGCTGGTGCTTGCGCTGATTGCAGCGGCAAGCGCCGGCTTCAGCCTCTGGGCAACCGCCCTTGCCGTGCTGGCGGCCTTCTATCTTCCGGAGTGCGCCCTGGCCTGGTCCAAGGGCTGGTACCTGTCGCCACGCATGGTCGCCGCGATCATGGCGCGCGACCTGATCCTGCCGGCGATGTGGGGGCGCGGTTGGCTCGGCGGCGCCGTCGACTGGCGCGGCAATGCGATGACCATCGGCACCAAGACGGCCGAGCTGGAAGAGACGCCGTCCGGCGCCTGAAGGCCTCCTACCTGGCCTTCAGCGCCTGCGCGATGTCCTCGAGCAGATCGTCGGCATCCTCCAGGCCAACCGACAGCCTGAGCGTGCCCGGCCCGATGCCGAGCTCGGCGCGCGCCTCGTCGCTGAGATTTTTGTGCGTCGTCGTCGCCGGGTGGGTGATCAGGCTCTTGGCGTCACCGAGATTGTTGGAGATCAGGACGATGTCGAGCGCGTTCTGCAAGGCGAAGGCCGCCTGCTTGCCGCCCTTGACGTCCAGGCAGATCAGCGTCGAGCCGCCCGACATCTGCTTCTTGACGATGTCGGCCTGCGGATGGTCGGCGCGGCCGGGATAGATGACGCGCGCGATTTCCGGCCGTTCGGCCAGAAAATCCGCGATCCGGCCGGCACTTTCCGTCTGCTGGCGTACGCGCAGCGGCAGCGTTTCCAGGCCCTTCAGCAGCGTCCAGGCGTTGAAAGGCGAAAGGCTTGGGCCGGTATGGCGGAAATAGTCGTGCAGGTTCTCGTCGATCCACTTCTTGTCCGACAGGATGACGCCGCCGAGACAGCGCCCCTGGCCGTCTATGTGCTTGGTCGCCGAATAGACGACGATATGGGCGCCGAGCTGCAAGGGCTTCTGCTGCAGGGGCGTGGCGAAGACATTGTCGACGATCAGCCTGGCGCCGATCGAATTGGCAAGCGAAGCGACAGCGGCGATATCGACCACTTCCAGCGTCGGATTGGTCGGGCTTTCCAGGAAGAACAGCTTGGTGTTCGGCTTGATCGCCTTTTCCCAGTTGGCGATGTCGGTGCCGTCGACCAGCGTCGCCTCGATGCCGTATCTCGGCGCCAGCGTCTCGACCACCCAGCGGCAGGAGCCGAACAGCGCACGCGCCGCCACGATATGGTCGCCGGCCTTGGCGC
>NZ_RZPB01000974.1:0-1905 GCF_003998535.1 Mesorhizobium sp. M7A.F.Ca.AU.002.02.1.1
CCGGGCAAGGCGCCCGCCATTCTTTCCAGGGCGTCGCAGAGCTGCAGCTTTTCCCTGTGCGCGCGCTTCATCACCGCGGCTGGACCACTTCCCTGCTGGATCGATCAGTCGGTGCGGGATTTTCATCGCCTGCTTCGAACAGCGACGATCCCAGCCCCTTCTTCCGGCTCAAGGGCGGCCTCCGAGTGCAAGACCACGCTGCCCACTCAGAAGGGGCTGGGCTTTGACATGGATCAAGGCGGCGACAACGCGACTGCTGAATTGGTGTCTATGCGGATTGGCGTCCGCGCATCGGAATCCGAGGTCGGGGATAGCTCATGAAGTTCGGCACGCAAATCTTCGTTTTGAGCCTTTTCACATTTGCAGCCCTGGTGGCCGCGGGCTTCGGCGTGGACCAGCCCTTTCGACAGCATATGTGGGTGCTGTTTTTTGTGTTGCTTGGTTTTGTCGCCATCCTCATCCGCAACACGAATTTCGAGGTGGCCGCTCCGATTGACCCATCCGCTTACATGGATGGTCCAATCCGCTACGGCGCCATCGCCACCATGTTCTGGGGTGTCGTCGGCATGCTTGTCGGCGTGGTCATCGCGCTGCAGCTTGCCTACCCCGATCTCAACATCCAGCCCTGGTTCAACTTCGGCCGTTTGCGGCCGCTGCATACGTCCGGAGTGGTCTTCGCATTCGGCGGCAACGCATTGCTTTGCACGTCATTGTACGTCGTGCAACGCACCTGTCGCGCGCGCCTGTTCGGCGGCGATCTCGCCTGGTTCGTGTTCTGGGGTTACCAGCTTTTCATTGTCATGGCCGCGACCGGCTATCTGCTCGGCATCACCGAGAGCCGGGAATACGCCGAACCCGAATGGTACGTGGACATCTGGCTGACCATCGTCTGGGTCGCCTATCTGATCTTGTTCCTTGGCACGATCTTCAAGCGCAAGGAACCGCACATCTACGTCGCCAACTGGTTTTACCTCTCCTTCATCGTGACCATCGCGATGCTGCATGTGATCAACAACCTGTCGATGCCGGCCTCGTTCCTGGGCTCAAAGAGTTACTCCGCCTTTTCCGGGGTCCAGGACGCCCTGACGCAATGGTGGTATGGCCACAACGCCGTCGGCTTCTTCCTCACTGCCGGCTTCCTCGGCATGATGTATTACTTCGTGCCCAAGCAGGCGAACCGGCCGGTCTATTCCTATCGGCTGTCGATCATCCATTTCTGGGCGATCATCTTTCTCTACATCTGGGCCGGGCCGCATCACCTGCACTACACCGCCCTGCCCGATTGGGCGCAGACGCTCGGCATGGTGTTCTCGATCATGCTGTGGATGCCGTCATGGGGTGGCATGATCAACGGCCTGATGACGCTGTCCGGCGCCTGGGACAAGCTGCGCACAGACCCCATCATCCGTATGATGGTGATGGCCATCGCCTTCTACGGCATGTCGACCTTCGAAGGTCCGATGATGTCGATCAAGACGGTCAACTCGCTGTCGCATTACACCGACTGGACCATTGGCCACGTGCACTCCGGTGCGCTCGGCTGGGTCGGCATGATCTCGTTCGGCGCAATCTACTTCATGGTGCCGAAGCTCTGGAACCGTGAGCGGCTCTACTCGCTGAGGCTCGTCACCTGGCACTTCTGGCTGGCGACCCTGGGGATCGTTGTCTACGCCGCCGTCATGTGGGTTTCCGGCGTCATGCAGGGCCTGATGTGGCGTGAATACGACGAGCAGGGCTTCCTGGTCTATTCCTTCGCCGAAACCGTGGCCGCCATGCATCCCTACTATCTCATGCGCGCCATTGGCGGGGCAATGTATCTCTCCGGCGCCCTGATCATGGCCTGGGACATCGCCCTGACCATCCTCGGATACCAGCGCGAGGAGGGGCCGATGCCCGGCTCTGTTC
>NZ_RZPB01000975.1:0-1901 GCF_003998535.1 Mesorhizobium sp. M7A.F.Ca.AU.002.02.1.1
ACCGGCTTCTGGTGATCTGCCAGGGGCGCGTGTCACCGCCGCGCCGGCGCGGCTGAGGTCGACGATGGTCTGGCGGATGAAGGCGCTGGCGCCGACATCGACGCCCCAGGTCGGCTGGGAGACAAGCAGAAGCTTCGGCTCGAGCGCGATCTCACGGCCGACGATGAATTTCTGCAGATTGCCGCCCGACAGGCTTTGCGCCGTCGAAGCCGGACCGTTGGCCTTGACCTTGAACCTGTCGATGATGCCAGCTGCGAAGGCGCTGGCTTTGCGCCGGTCGACCAGGCCGTTGCGGACGGTGCCGAAGCGATGGGCGGTCAGAACCGCGTTCTCCCACAGCGTATGCGACGGTACCGCGCCACGGCCCAGCCGTTCCTCGGGAACGAAGGCGAGACCGAGCTTACGGCGCTCGTCGGCACGAAGGCGAGCGGCAGCGGTACCGCAAATCCTGATCGCGTCGTTGTTGTGATGCGTGCGTTCGCCGCTGAGCAAGGCGATAAGCTCCGCCTGGCCGTTTCCGGACACTCCCGCCAGGCCGACGATTTCCCCGCCATGAACGTTGAAGGAGACGTCCTTCAGATCCACGCCGAAATGGTCTCTTGCCTTGACCGAAAGGTTGTTGACCTCGAGCACTGGCTTCTCGCTCGGGGTCGGCGGGCTGACATGCATTTCCGGCAGCTTCGAGCCGACCATCATGCGGGCGAGCTCGAGCGAGGTCGTCTCTTTCGGCCGAGCGGTGCCGGTGACCTTGCCGTTGCGCAGCACGGTTGCGGTGTCACAGAGCTCCTGCACCTCGTCGAGCTTGTGGCTGATGTAGACGA
The DNA here is from genome assembly GCF_003998535.1 of Mesorhizobium sp. M7A.F.Ca.AU.002.02.1.1. Lineage (NCBI taxonomy): Bacteria > Pseudomonadati > Pseudomonadota > Alphaproteobacteria > Hyphomicrobiales > Phyllobacteriaceae > Mesorhizobium > Mesorhizobium sp. M7A.F.Ca.AU.002.02.1.1. The sequence continues at coordinate 822 of NZ_RZPB01000975.1, forward strand.
TGCTGCAGCCTTCAGCGGCGAGTTGTCGAAGCGTCTCGAACAGCTTGACCACCGCCTGTGGCGTCAGCACGGAAGTCGGCTCGTCGAGGATCAGAAGCTTGGGCGCCTGCAGCAGGCAGCGCACGATCTCGACGCGCTGCCGCTCGCCGACAGAGAGGTCATGCACCTGGCGATGCGGATCGATCGGCATACCGTAGCGAAGCGAAAGCTCGCGGATCTTGGCGGCAAGCGAGGGCAGATCGAAGGCGCTGCTTGCCGAGAGCGCAATGTTCTCGACCACTGAAACGGATTCGAACAGCGCGAAGTGCTGGTAGACCATCTCGATGCCGAGCGCGCGCGACGTCGCCGGGTTGTGCGCCGCGATCGGATTGCCGTCGCAGAAGATCTCGCCGGAATCGGCCTGCGCCGCGCCATAGATGATCTTCATCAGGGTCGATTTGCCGGCGCCGTTTTCGCCCAGCACGGCGTGGATTTCGCCGGGCTGGATAGACAGCGAGACCTCGTCATTGGCGACGACGCCGGGATAGCGTTTGCGGATGTTGCGCAGTTCTAGACGCGGATGCATGGCGGGTCCTGCCGTGGCGTGAAGCGAGGTTGGACGGGAACCAGGCAGGGAGACGCCGAAGGTCGGTCTCGGCGCCTCCCTGGTTCTTTGATGGCGTTCAGCTCAGCTTGCCGATCATGCCTTTGACGAACCAGTTCATGCCGCGAACATCGTCATCGGCCAGGACGGAGCCTGCAGCGACCTTGAGGTTGCCGGCCTGGTCCTTCAACTCGCCGCCATAGGGGTGCACCTTGCCGCTGCCGATGTCGGCCTCGAGCTGCTTCAGCTTGGCCTTGGTGTCGGCCGGTATGCCGTCATTGTAGGGCGCCATCTTCACGACGCCCGCTGCCAGTCCATCCCAGCGCACTTCCGGCTTCCAGGTGCCGGCGGCGACGGCCTTGGCGGCGCCGACATAGTCGCTGGTCCAGTCGAGGACAAAGGACGTCAGCTGTTTGCCCGAAGCGAACTTGGCCATGTCGCTGGCGTAGCCGATCGACCAGGCGCCGCCTTCACCCGCGACCTGGACGCCCGTCGCC
>NZ_RZPB01000976.1:0-1898 GCF_003998535.1 Mesorhizobium sp. M7A.F.Ca.AU.002.02.1.1
TCTCGCCAAAAATCCTGAGATACCGCTCGATCTCTTTCACATCGCCGGTCGCCTTGGCCGGATTGTCCGACAGCTTGACCGCTGGCCTGCCATTGGCCTCGGTGACCTTGCAAACCAGCGATATGGCGTCGAGGCTGTTGGTTTCCGTCGGCGCGCAGCCTTCGAAATCATTGGTCAGATTGGTGCCCCAGCCGAACGACATGCGCACCTTGCCCTTGAAGTGGCGATAGGTCTCCTCGATGGTCTCGACCTCGAGCCCGTCGGAGAAGATCAGCAGTTTCTGCTTGGGGTCCTTGCCCTTGTCGCGCCACCAGGACAGGATTTTTTCGCCGCCTTCGATCGGCGGCGCGCTGTCGGGGCGAAAGCCCGTCCAGTCGGCCACCCAGTCCGGCGCATCGCGCAGGAACGATGCTGTGCCGAAGGCGTCGGGCAGCACGATCAGCAGATTGCCGCCATAGTAGCGCTGCCAGTCCTGCAGCACCTTGTAAGGCGACTGTCTCAGCTCTTTTTCCGAGTCGGCAAGCGCGGCAAACACCATCGGCAGCTCATGTGCGTTGGTGCCGAGCGCTTCGAGGTCGTTGTCCATGGCCAAAAGCACGTTGGAGGTGCCGGTGAACGCCTCGCCGATGCCTTCCTTCAACGCCTCGACACACCAGCGCTGCCATAGGAAGGAATGGCGCCGGCGCGTGCCGAAATCCGAGATGCGGATGCCGGGCAGCGCCTTCAGCCGCTCGGTCTTGGCCCACATCTTGGATTTGGCGCGGGCATAGAGCACGTCGAGCGCGAAAGGCCCGAACGCCCGCATCGCCGCGCGAGATCGGAGTTCATTGATGATGGCGAGCGCCGGGATTTCCCACAGCGTGGTGTACATCCACGGCCCGCTGAAGGTCAGTTCATACTGCCCGTCGCACTTCGACAGCTCGTATTCGGGCAGCCGGAAGCCTTCCAGCCAGGCGAGGAATTCCGGTTCGAAGATCTGCTTGCGGCCGTAGAAATTGTTACCGCCGAGCCAGATCATCTCCTTCTTGGAGAAGCGCAAGGTGCGGGCATGGTCGAGTTGTTCGCGCAATTCGCCCTCGTCGATCTCGTCGGCAAGGCGCACCGAGGTCGTGCGGTTGATCAGCGAGAAGGTTGCGTCGACCTTGGGATACATGCCCCAGATCATCTGCAGCATCAAAAGCTTGTAGAAATCCGTGTCGAGCAAGCTGCGCACGATCGGGTCGAGCTTCCAGGTGTGGTTGTAGACGCGCCGCGCAATATCGGTCTTAGCCATGTTTCAACACCGCCTTCGCTGCCTGCCATCCACAATTGCGACAGGCCTCATAGCATCGAATCGGCCGCAACGCTGCCCGCTTTCAGGCTGGCCCGACAAAAAGAGCTGCCTGCATGCGGCGGCGCGCAGCCCGGCATCAGCTTGCGGATTTGCCGCCCATCACCCTGAGCGCCGGACGCTTGCGGCGGCTGACGATGCGGCCGGCCACAGGGGCGTCGGCGCGCCCATCGTCCCCCGCTTTCTCGGCAAACAGCCAGTCGACGAACACCTGCACGATCGGCGTCGTCCGCATCTCGTTGCGGCAGACGACATAGAAATCGTCGACCGCCGGCACCGACAGGCTGAACGGCGCGACCAGCATGCCCCTGGCCAGCAGCGCGCTTGCCGTCACCGAGTCGCCCAGCGCCACGCCGTGGCCGTGCACCGCCGCCTCGGTCGCCATACGGGCATCGCCGAGGTGATGGCGGCGGCCCCGCTCCAGGTCCAGCGCATCGGCGGCAGCCAGCCAGGTGTGCCACTCGCGGCCGTCATCGCCATGCAGGAAGACATGATCGGCGAGATCCCTGACGCTGCGGATCGGCCGGTTGTTGATCAAGGTCGGGCTGACCACGGGAAACAGTTCGAG
>NZ_RZPB01000977.1:0-1897 GCF_003998535.1 Mesorhizobium sp. M7A.F.Ca.AU.002.02.1.1
CGAAAGTGACGGAGCCGCGGACCGCCGGGATCGCGCCGACCGCCAACGTCGGAACCACAATGCTGAGATTGCCGCGCTGGACGATGCGCTTGTAGGTCCAGATCTGGCCCGATTGGCCGGCGTCGGCGGTGGCGGTCGGAAACCCGGCGCACATTCGAACATCGGCTTCGCTGAGGCCGACCATCTCCTTGCGGGCAGCCGCCGCCGTTGGATCAACCTTGGCGATACGCGACGTGTCGTCGGGAACGACGCAGGAAGACTGGATGGCGACACAGAGAGCAGCGAGGCCAAGCTTTCGAATGCAGGAAAATATCATGCCGACTGTCAGATTTGCCCGATTGTCAGATTTTGCGTGGCGCCCGCCGCTCCTTTCTACCTAGGCAGACAGGCGAGCGGATCAACCCGTTCAGCTTCACGAAAAAGTGGCTGTGGCTGCATCATGGCCGGTCGGGAAGCCAACGCCCTGGCGGAAGCGGGCTCGCGCCGGAACGGCGCGCCAAGGTCCGCATCCATGGTCACCCATCAATGACCCTGCAACTGTTTCCGCCGCCAGGACGCGGGCGCTTCGCCGACCCGCGCGCGAAAGAATCGTGAAAAATACGCCGGGTCGTCGAAGCCGATCTCGTAGGCGATGTCCTCGACCGAGCGTACGGTGAACAACAGCAGCCGCTTGGCCTCCAGCAGCCGTCGCTCACCGACGACGCGTTTGACGCCGCTGCCCAGCACCGCGCGGCTGGCCTTGTCGAGAAGATGCGGCGTCGTGGCCAGCGCCTCGACGTAGCGATCAACAGGCCAGTTGTCGCGGAAATGCGCATCGGCGAGCCGGCGCAGCCCCAACGCCAGTGAGGCATCAGAAGACGCCGTGGCATCCTTTGTCTCGGGACTGAGGCGCGCGATGTGGGAGAGCGCGACGGCGATCAGCGCCTGCAGGACCCTGTCTTTGCCGGCTTGCGCCTCGGCGTATTCGGCGGCGATCATCTCCAGCACCGCCGCCAATCTGGCCCACGCTGCGTGCTGCGGCATGCCGTCGGCAAAGACCGGCCGGTCCAGCGGCAGCAGGCTGTGAGCCGCGATGGCCGCAAGCGCGCCGTCGGCGACCGAGACGACGATGGCGTCGGTGCCGGGGCCGATCGAGAAGCCGTGCACGATAGTGCTCGGCACGAAACTCACGGCAGGCGCCGAAAAGTCCCAGGATCGGTCTTCGATGCGGTAGGTACCGGAGCCGCTGGTCCAGAAGGTGATCTGACCCATCTGCGGGTGCTTGTGCGCGGCGACCTCACCAAGATGGATATTGCCGCGCGCAAGCACCGTCTCGACATGCAGAAAACCGACATCGAGCGGCCGCACCGGCTCGCCATAGACGAAGAAGTCGGGGATGGATCTCTGGCTCATGACGCCGGAAAAAGTCCAATCGGTTTTGCCGTTCCGTCCATAACCGATCGATGCCCAGGGCGCTAGGGTTACGGCTTAAGAGGAGGACCATCATGCGATCAGAAGACTTCCGCACCGATAAGGCACGCCCATTCACCGGGGCCGAGTATCTGGAGAGCCTGCGCGATCGCCGCGAGGTCTATATCAACGGCGAACGCATTGCCGACGTCACCACGCATCCGGCGATGCGCAATTCGGCGCGGTCGCTGGCGCGCCTCTACGACGCCCTGCATGATCCAAAGCGGCGGGACGCGCTGACGTCACCAACCGACACCGGCTCGGGCGGCTACACCCACAAATATTTCCGCGTTGCCAAGTCTTCCGCCGAGCTTGTTGCCCAGCAGACGGCGATCGCGGAGTGGTCGCGCATGTCCTATGGCTGGATGGGCCGCACGCCCGACTACAAGGCGGCGCTGATGAACACGCTCGGCGCCAATGCCGACTGGTACGGGCCGTTCAAGGACAA
>NZ_RZPB01000978.1:0-1896 GCF_003998535.1 Mesorhizobium sp. M7A.F.Ca.AU.002.02.1.1
GTTCGACCTCAAGGCGGCCGGGTTTACCGATCCGGTGCTGGTGGCGGCCAATGACGGCGTCGGCACCAAGCTCAAGATCGCCATCGATGCCGGCAAGCACGACACGATCGGCATCGACCTCGTCGCCATGTGCGTCAACGACATCGTCGTGCAAGGTGCCGAACCGCTGTTCTTCCTCGACTATTTCGCCACCGGCAAGCTCGATCCCGACCAGGGTGCCGCGATCGTCGGCGGCATTGCCGAGGGCTGCCGCCAGGCCGGCTGCGCGCTGATCGGCGGCGAGACCGCCGAGATGCCCGGCATGTATCACGGCAACGACTACGACCTCGCCGGCTTTGCGGTGGGTGCCGCCGAACGCGGCCAATTGCTGCCCACCGATGACATTGTCGAAGGCGACGTGCTGCTGGGCCTGGCTTCCTCCGGCCTGCACTCGAACGGCTATTCGCTGGTGCGCCGCATCGTCGCCGTCAGCGGTCTGTCGTGGAGCGATCCGGCACCGTTCAACGACGAGGCCACTCTGGCCGAAGCACTGCTCGAGCCGACCCGCATCTACGTCAAGTCGATTCTCAAGGCGATCCGCAACACGCATGGTATCAAGGCGCTCGCCCACATCACCGGCGGCGGCTTCCCGGAAAACATTCCACGCGTGCTGCCCAAGGATTTTTCGGCCGAGCTCGACCTCGAGGCGATCGACGTTCCTCCCGTGTTTTCGTGGCTGGCCAAGACCGGCGGCGTGGCGCCGGAAGAAATGATGCGCACCTTCAATTGCGGCATCGGCATGATCCTGGCGGTCGCGTCCGGCCAGGCAGCGCAGGTCGCGGCCGTGCTACAGGAAGCCGGCGAGACGGTGACGCCGATCGGCCGCATCGTGCCGCGCCGCGACGCAGGCGTCATCTATCGGGGTTCGATCGGCCTATGAGCGCGCAGAGGAAACGCACCGTTGTCCTGATCTCGGGACGCGGCTCCAACATGACCGCGCTGATTGCCGCGGCCAGCGACCCGTCGTTCCCGGCCGAGATCGTCGGTGTCATTTCCGATAAGGCGGATGCCGCCGGGCTCGGCATCGCCAGGGCGCGCGGCATCGCCACGCAGGTCGTCTCACGTGCCGACCACGGCAGCAAGCAGGCGCATGACGCCGCCATCGACGCGGCCCTTACCGCCTTCAACGCCGAGATCGTGGCGCTGGCCGGCTATATGCGCATCCTCAGCCCCGGCTTCGTCCAGAAATGGCAGGGCCGCATGATCAATATCCACCCTGCCCTGCTGCCGGCCTTCAAGGGGCTCGACACCCATGCGCGCGCGCTGGCCGCCGGCATCCGCATCCATGGCTGCACCGTGCACTTCGTCACCTCCGAGATGGATGACGGCCCGATCATCGCACAGGCAGCCGTGCCGGTGATGGTCGGCGACACCGCCGATACATTGGCAGCCCGCGTGCTGAAGACCGAACACCGGCTCTATCCGCTGGCGCTGGGGCTGGTCGCCGAAGGCAAGGCGCGCATGGAGTCCGGCCGCACCGTGCTTGCCCACTTTGCCGACGATGCCGACAACGGCACCTCGGTGGTGATGGCCCCGGATCCGCTGCGCGAGGAAGCCGACCTCGAGCATCTGGCGCGCATCACGCCTTGAGCTTAGAGCGGCGATGAAACAGCTTCTCCTGCTTCGTCACGCCAAATCCAGCTGGGACGACCCTGATCTCGATGATTTCGACCGGCCCTTGGCCGAACGCGGAGTGAAGGCAGCCCGGTTGATGGGGCGCGAGCTTGCGACGCGCGGCTGGCTGCCGGACCTGGCGCTGGTGTCGGCGGCGCTGCGCACCCGCGACACCTGGCGGCTTGTGGCGGCGGAATTGCCCGTCCCGCCCCAGGTCGCATTCCTCAAGGCGCTGTACGATGC
>NZ_RZPB01000979.1:0-1893 GCF_003998535.1 Mesorhizobium sp. M7A.F.Ca.AU.002.02.1.1
AGCTGGGAGTGACCATCGCGGCGCAGCAGGACACAGAAATTGTCGAACGAAGTGACCACGCCGGTCAGCTTCACGCCGTTGATGAGGAAGATGGTGAGCGGGTTCTTGCTCTTGCGAACTGAATTCAGGAACAGGTCCTGAAGGTTTTGCGATCGTTCCGCCATTGTTCTTGTCTTTCGCCGATCCCCTTCGGTTTGCAAGCCAATGCGCCAAATTAACGGGCGCATGTCAAGCTCGCAAACACCGTCTTGTCGTCAGTAACGACAAGCAGAACGAGATATATTGATGTTCATTCCACCTGTGCGGTTATCAGGCTGGACTTTTTTCCGCAATGTCAAAAAAGGCTTGCCGCAACGAAAGTGTTATTGAGCCGGGGTGCCCATTGGCGACCGTGTCGCCATCGATGGTCACCACCGGCATGGCGATCGTCGTTGCGGAACTGATGAACGCCTCGCGTGCCGTCTTGGCCTCGGCGACGGAAAAGCCGCGCTCCTCGATCTTCAGGCCAAGCTTGGCCGCCACTTCGAACATGGTCGTGCGGGTGATGCCGCGCAGGATGCCATGCTCGGCCGGCCTGGTGACCAGAACGCCGTCCCTGGTGACGATCCAGGCGTTGGACGAGCCGCCTTCCTTGACGTTACCTTCGGTGTCGACGAACCAGGCTTCCTGCGCACCGGCTTCCTTTGCCTTCTGCTTGGCCAAGACATTGGGCAGCAGCCCGACAGTCTTGATGTCGACCCTGTCCCAGCGGTTCTCCGGCACGGTGATGACGGCGATGCCTGTCTCGGCTCGCTTTGCACCAGCGGCAGGATCGGCCTTCCTGGCGGTTACCACCAGCGAAGGCTTGGTGTCGGCGGAAGGGAAGACGAAGTCGCGGCTGGCCACGCCGCGCGTCACCTGCACGTAGACCAGGCCATTGGCGACGTGGTTGCGATTGACCACCTCACGCAGAATGAGCGGCAGCACGTGAGAGGTGACCGGCCAGGCGATCGACAATTCGGTCAGCGAACGGTTCAGCCGGGCCAGGTGGCGCGGCATGTCGACGATGAAGCCACGCGCCACTTCGCAGACCTCATAGACACCGTCGGCAAACTGATAGCCGCGATCCTCGATATGCACGGCAGCGTCGGCGTGCGTGACATAGCGCCCGTTGACATAGGCAATGCGCGGCATTGGCGACCCCTCAGAAATTCTCGGGCTTTCTTATGCGATTCCACCGCGGGCGTAACCGGCAAATGGTTGGACCACGCGCGGCTGGTCGGACGTCGCGCTTAGACGCCCAGGGACTTCAGCTTGCGATGCAGAGCGGAGCGCTCCATGCCGATGAACTCGGCGGTTTTCGAGATGTTGCCGCCGAACCGGTTGATCTGGGCGATCAGGTAATCCTTCTCGAACTGCTCACGCGCTTCGCGGAGCGGCAGCGCCATGATGTGTTGGTCGGATTGATTCGGGGTGCGCGGCATGACATCGCCGATCTCGGCCGGCAACAGATCAGCGGTGATCGGCGCATCGACGTCGTCGCCGCGCGCCAGGATCATCAGGCGCTCGACATTATTGCGCAGCTGGCGAACGTTGCCCGGCCAGTTGTGCGCCTGCAGCACGGCCAGCGCGTCGTCGCCGATGCGGCGCGGCTTGATGCCGGCCTGGCGGGCGATCTGCTTCATGAAATTGTCGACGAGGTAGGGAATATCCTCGCGCCGCTCGGCCAATCCCGGCACGATGACCGGAACCACCGCGAGGCGATGGTAAAGATCCTCGCGGAAACGCCCGTCGGCGATCATCGCTTCGAGGTTCTGCGACGTGGAAGAGATGATGCGGACATCGACCTTGACCCGCTTGGTTCCCCCTACCCGCTCGAACTGCTGCTCGACCAGCACGCGCAGGATCTTGTTC
>NZ_RZPB01000097.1:0-12526 GCF_003998535.1 Mesorhizobium sp. M7A.F.Ca.AU.002.02.1.1
AGATGGTGCCGACGACGTTCCACGGAATCAGCAGCGGCAGCGCCATGAGCACCAGGCAGACCGGCACGCCCCAGCCCTTTTTCGGCATGTTGAGCGCGATGAAGATGCCGAGCGGCACTTCGATCGCCAGGATGATGAAGGAGAAGATCAGGTTGCGGACCATCGCTTCCCAGAAGCGGCTGGAAGACAGCAGTTCCTCGAACCACTCGGTGCCGGCCCAGAAGAAGACGTTGTTGCCGAACGTGTCCTGCACCGAATAGTTGACGACGGTCATCAGCGGGATGACCGCCGAGAACGCCACCAGCACCAGCACCGGCAGCACCAGGAACCAGGCCTTGTTGTTCCAGGTCTTTTCCATCTATGCCCCCATCTCGACGCGCCAGGAATCGGCATAGATGTTGATGCCGGCCGGCTCGAACCGCACCTTCGGATCGGCTGGCACGGTCTCGTCCTCGCCGATGACGGCCGCAATCTCGCGGCCTTCGAGCTTGGCGCGGACCACCTTGTGGCGGCCGAGATCCTCGACCTTGCTGACCTGCACGGCCATGCCGTCGCGGCCAAGCCGGACATATTCGGGACGGATGCCGAGTTCGATGGCGCCGCTGCCCGCTTTTGGCGCGCCCGGCAGTTCGATGCGCTGCGAGCCGAGCGTCGCCGTCTTGCCGTCGATGGCCACCGGCATGACGTTCATGCCGGGCGAGCCGATGAAATAACCGACAAAGGTATGGCGTGGCCGTTCGAACAGTTCGGCTGGCGTGCCGATCTGGACGATGCCGCCGTCATACATGACCACGACCTGGTCGGCGAAGGTCAGCGCCTCGGTCTGGTCGTGGGTCACATAGACCATGGTGTAGCCGAAGCGGCGGTGCAGCTGCTTCAGCTGCGAGCGCAGCACCCATTTCATATGCGGGTCGATGACGGTCAGCGGCTCGTCGAACAGGATGGCGTTGACGTCGGAGCGCACCAGCCCGCGGCCGAGCGAGATCTTCTGCTTCTGGTCGGCGGTCAGGCCCCTCGCCTTCTTCTTCGCCCAGGACGCCAGGTCGATCATCTCCAGCGTCTCGCGCACCTTGCGGTCGACATCGGCTTCCGGCACGCCGCGATTGCGCAGCGGGAAGGCCAGATTGTCGTAGACGGTCATGGTGTCGTAGATGACCGGGAACTGGAACACCTGCGCGATATTGCGCTCCTGCGTCGACAAATTGGTCACGTCCTTGCCGTTGAACAGCAACTGACCGTGCGACGGGTGCAGCAATCCCGAAATGATGTTGAGCAGCGTGGTCTTGCCGCAGCCCGATGGCCCGAGCAGCGCATAGGCGCCGCCGTCCTCGAAGGTGTGGTGCACTTCCCTGAGCGCGAAATCGGCATCCTTCCGAGGGTTCGGCAGATAGGAATGCCTGACATGGTTGACGTCTATGCGTGCCATATCTTTCCCCTCAAGCCGCCAGCTTCGGCGCGGCCACGGCACGGCCGTGCTCGTCGAAGACCATGATGTGGCGCGGATCGATGAACACCTCGACCTCGGCGTCGGGTTCGAAGTCGCGGATGCCGTGGGTCAGCATGACCCAGCGCGCGTCCGCGAAATCGAGATGGATGAAGCTTTCCGAGCCGGTGATCTCGGTGATCGTCACCTTGGCGCGCACCGGCACAGCGGCGGCATTGGGCTGATCGAGCGACAGGTGATGCGGCTGAAAACCGACCGTGTACATGGCATCGGCAATGCCGGCGAGATCGGCGGGCACCGGCAGTTTGACCCCACCCTCGAGCAGGAAATCCCCACCTTTCTTGGCCAGCACGATGGTGTTGAGCGGCGGGTCGGCGAAAGTCTTGGCCGTCACCAGATCGACCGGTTTGCGGAACACGTCGATGGTCGGTCCGAACTGGGTGATGCGCCCTTCGGAAAGCGTCGCCGTGTTGCCGCCGAGCAGCAGCGCTTCGTGCGGCTCGGTCGTGGCGTAGACGAAGATGGTGCCGGCGGCGGCGAAGATCCTGGGCAATTCGGCGCGCAGTTCCTCGCGCAATTTGTAGTCGAGATTGGCGAGCGGTTCGTCGAGCAGCACCAGGCTGGCGTTCTTGACGATGGCGCGCGCCAGTGCGGTGCGCTGCTGCTGGCCACCGGACAGGCTCAGCGGCGTGCGGTCGAGATAGGGCGTCAGCTTGAGAAGTGCTGCGGCATGGCGCACTTCCTTGTCGATCTTCGCCTGATCGGTTCCCGCCACCCTGAGCGGCGAGGCGATGTTCTCATAGACGGTCATCGCCGGATAGTTGATGAACTGCTGGTAGACCATGGCGATCTTGCGCTTCTGCACCGGCACGCCGGTGACATTCTGGCCGTCGAACCAGATCGAACCGGAGGTCGGCACGTCGAGGCCGGCCATCAGCCGCATCAGGCTGGTCTTGCCGGATAGCGTCGGTCCGAGCAGGACATTGAGCGAGCCGTGCTGGAGCGTCAGCGACACATCGCTTATATGCGCGACCGCACCGACCGTCTTGGTGACGTTTCTCAGTTCCAGCATGACGCCTCCTCCCAGGCCTTCCGCATCAGCTCAAACCCCTCTTCATTCGGCAGCCGCGACATGGCGCCGGCTTATGCCGTGCATGAATTCATCGAGAGCCGCCACCTGCTCGCGGCTGAGATGCAGACCGCGCTTGGTACGGCGCCACAATACATCTTCCGATGTGACGGCCCATTCGTTTTGAACGAGATAGCGCACCTCGGCCTCGTAGAGATCGGCGCCGAAGTTGCGGCCGAGATCGACGTTCGATTTGGCCAGCCCCAACAGCATCCTTGCGCGGGTGCCGTAGAGCCGGGTCAGCCGGCGAGCCAGGCGCGCGTCGAGGAACGGATAGGCGGTCTTCAGTTTCGCCACTTCGGCATCGAAACCGGTGGCCGGGAAATCGCCGCCCGGCAACGGCGCGTTTGCCGTCCACGGCTTGCCGCGTTTACCCAGAAAACCCTCGATCTTTTCCAGCATCGATTCCGACAGCCGGCGATAGGTGGTGATCTTGCCGCCAAAGGCGTTGACGATCGGGGCGGCGCCCTCGCCGCCATCGGCCTTGAGCACATAGTCGCGCGTCGCTTCCTGCGCCTTGGAGGCTCCGTCATCATAGAGCGGACGGACGGCCGAATAGGTCCAGACGATGTCCGAACGCTTGACGGCTTCAGCGAAATATTCGCTTGCCGCGGCGCAGAGGTAGTCGATCTCGGTGTCGCTGATCCTCACGTCATGCGGATCGCCGGGGTAATCCTGGTCCGTGGTGCCGATCAGGGTGAACTCTTCTTCGTAGGGAATGGCGAAGATGATGCGACCATCCCTGTTCTGGAAGAAATAGGCGCGCGGATCGTCGAACTTCCTGGCGATGACGATGTGGCTGCCCTGCACGAGGCGGACATTGTGCACATCGTTGAGGCCGACGACGCCGGAAAGCACATGATCGACCCAGGGTCCAGCGGCATTGACCAGCAGGCGCGCCTTGATCTCCTCGGTCTCGCCGGTCTGCAGATCCTCGACCTGGACCGTCCACAAGCCGTTTTCGCGGCGCGCGCCGGTCACTTTCGTGCGGGTGCGGACCGTTGCGCCGCGGTCGGCGGCATCACGTGCGTTCAGCGCCACCAGCCGCGCGTCATTGACCCAGCCATCCGAGTATTCGAAGGCCTTCTTGAATAGCGGCTTCAAAGGCTTGCCGGCCGGATCCCTGGCCATGTCCAGCGTCCGGGTCGCCGGCAGCAATTTGCGCCCGCCAATGTGGTCGTAGAGGAAGAGACCGAGCCTGATCAGCCAGGCCGGGCGCAGGCCCTTGGCATAGGGCAGCACGAAGCGCATCGGCCAGATGATGTGCGGCGCGTTCTTCCACAGAACCTCGCGCTCCATCAGCGCTTCGCGCACCAAGCGGAATTCGTAGAATTCGAGGTAGCGCAGGCCGCCATGGATCAATTTGGTCGAGCCCGAGGAGGTCCCGCTGGCGAGGTCGTTCATCTCGGCGAGAAAGACGGAAAAGCCACGCCCGACGGCGTCGCGGGCGATACCGCAGCCATTGATGCCGCCGCCTATGACGAAAATGTCACGGATCGGAGATGCGTCCACAAATTCCTCCAGCGATTTCGCATTGCACCATTTTTGGGCTTTTACGAAACCGTGTCGGAATTATTTCGAAATGATAACGAATGTCAAACGAAATATCACGGGCGCGTGATATCAGCTGAAAACCGCCTAGGCGAGCGACGTCTCGATCAGCTGAACCTCGGCCTCCTGGCAGATCTTGCGCACCGAGGGGATGTCGCAGCGGTCGGTGATGAAGGTGTTGACCTGCGACAGATGGCCGATGCGCACCGGTGCGGTTCGCTCGAATTTGGTCTGGTCGGAAACCAGGATGACATGCCTTGCATTGGCGATGATCGCCTGCGCCACCTTGACCTCGCGAAAATCGAAGTCGAGCAAGGCCCCGTCATGGTCGATGGCGGATGCGCCGATCACCGCGTAATCGACCTTGAACTGCCTAATGAAATCGACCGCCGCCTCGCCGACCACACCGCCATCGGAACCGCGCACGACACCACCGGCGATCACCACTTCGATCGACGGATATATCCGCATCCTATTGGCAACATTGATGTTATTGGTGATGACCATGAGACCGTTGTGATCGAGCAACGCCTTGCTGACCGACTCGGTCGTGGTGCCGATGTTGATGAACAGCGAGGCGTTGTCGGGGATCAGCCTGGCTGCCGCACGGCCGATCGCCTCCTTCTCGTCGGCGGCAATCTTGCGTCTCGCCTCATACTCCATGTTCTCGATGCCGGAGGGGTACAGCGCGCCGCCATGGATGCGCGAGAGCAGCCGCTGATCGCACAAATCGTTGAGGTCCTTGCGTATGGTCTGCGGCGTCACATTGAAGTGGTTGGCCAGATCATCGACCAGCACGCGGCCGTGATCCTTGGCCATCTGGATAATCTCGGCATGGCGCGGCGACAGATACATGGGCAACCTCCCGTTTTCGTTTTTCTTGTCTATAGTCGAAAACGAAACCGATGAAAAGGCATAAGCCGGCTAACGAAATCAGCGACCCAGGCCACGTGCGATTTCAGTAATCACCACAAAAGCCGTTTCGACATCGGCGGCGGTCGCCTCGAACTGTCCGACCTGGAACCGGATTGCGATCAGTCCATCAACCTTCGTCTGCGTCAGGTAGATGCGGCCATCGTCGTTGATCGCATTGACAAGGCGCAGATTGTGCTCGTCCCCGTCGGTTGCGGTCTTGTGCCGGAACGAGAACAACGACAGCATCGGTTCGCTGACGATCTGGAAATCCGGCTCCCTTGCCAGCCGCGCCGCCAGCCCTTCGCTCCACGCGACATGATTGCGGATCATCGTGCGCAGGCGTTCCAGGCCATGGGCGCGCAGCAGGAACCATAATTTCAACGCGCGAAATCGCCTGCCGAGCGGTACCGACCATTCGGAATAGTTGATGATGCCGTCATGACCGTGCGTCTTCAGATAATCCGGCTTGATGGCCAGCGTCCTGACATGGCTTTCAGGGTCGCGCAGGAACTGGATCGAGCAGTCGAACTGAGCGCCCAGCCATTTGTGCGGATTGAAAACGATCGAATCGGCGCCTTCGACGCCTGTCCAGAAATGCCGATATTCCGGACAGATCATCGCCGATCCCGCCCAGGCGGCATCGACATGGAGATAAAGCCCATGCCGCCGTGCCACCTCGGCAACCGCAGCAATGTCGTCGGTGCCGCCAGTGCTGGTGCCGCCGACGCAAGCGATGATGCCCGCCGGCAGCATGCCGGCTTCCCGGTCGGCGACGATTGCCGCCTCGAGCGCGGCCGTGTCCATGGCGCGAAAGCGGCCGCTGACGGGAATGCGCACGAGATTGTCCTCGCCGATGCCGGACACCCAGATCGCCCGGTCGATCGACGTGTGCACCTGGTCGGAGGAGTAGATGCGCAGCCGCGCCTGCCCTGCCAGGCCCTGTTTGTTGCCTTGCCAGTCGAGTGCCCGTTCGCGCATGGTCAGCACCGCGGCCAACGTCGCCGATGAGGCTGAATCCTGGATTACGCCCGAGAAGCCTTCCGGCAGACCGAGCGCCTGGCGCATCCAGTCGACGGTGCGCGTTTCGAGTTCGGTCGCCGCCGGCGACGTCTGCCACAGCATGCATTGCGCGGCCATCGCCGAAACCAGATATTCCGCCACCACCGAAACCGGCGCCGCATTGGCCGGGAAATAGGCGAAGAAGCGCGGATGCTGCCAATGGGTCATTCCCGGCAGGATCTTCTCTTCGAAATCGGCGAAGATCCGGTCCATCGGTTCGGCGTCTTCGGGCGGCGAAACCTCGATGCTTCTAGAAATGGCGCCGGGTTCTACCAGTGGCCGCACGGGGCGGTCGCGCAGATTGTTGCGATAGTCAACGCCCCAGTCGGCGGCGCGCCGCGACCATTGCCGGAAATCATCATTGTTCATCCTGTCCTCCCGACATGATCCATCGCTACCATCCGTCGCGGTTGGTCTCTTATTAATTAACGCGTGAAATATATGCAACCAGCAAGAGATGCCGCACGCCTTAGCCAGGGAAATCCGGCAGGCTGGCAAAAGCCGTCTTCAGCGCATTCGACCAGCCATCGGAGATCGTGCGGTAATACTGGTCGTCCTGGCCGATCCGCTTCTTCAATCCGACCTTGAAAGCGTCCTTCTCCAGGAAGAGCAGGTCGAGCGGCAAGCCGACAGACAGGTTCGACTTCAACGTCGAATCGAACGACACCAAAAGCAGCTTCACCGTCTCGGCGAGGCTCATCGTCTTTTCGTAGGCGCGGATGATGATCGGCTTGCCGTATTTGGTCTCGCCTATCTGGAAGAACGGCGTGTCATCGGTCGATTCGATGAAATTGCCTTCGGGATAGATCATGAACAGGCGCGGCTCGCTGCCCTTGATCTGACCGCCGAGGATGAAGGACGCATTGAAATAGGAATCCGCCTTCTCGCCAGCGGGTGACGAATTGGCGATGACCTCCTTGACCGTGTCGCCAACAATGCGGACCGTTTGGTACATCGACGGCGTTTCGAGCAGTGTGGAATGTCTTTCGGAGATTGCCTTGGTGCGCTCGTCAAGCAGGCTGACCACGGCCTGCGTCGTCGCCAGATTGCCCGCCGACATCAAAACGATGACGCGTTCGCCCGGCTCTTCCCAGACATGCATCTTGCGAAAGGTGGAGATGGAATCCATGCCTGCATTGGTGCGCGTGTCGGACATGAACACGAGCCCGCGATCGATCTTCAGGCCAACGCAATAGGTCATGGAATCTCTTCTAGAGCAATTCCAGGAAAAGTGTGAAGCGGTTTTCCGTCCGGAATTGCGTTAAAACAAAGGGATAGAGCGGTTCGGGGTTCCTTGAAACGATGAACCGCTCGGCAGCAATCTTGCGGAGGATTACTGCTCCACCGTGACGGTGACCGCAAGCTGTTCTTCCGCCTGTCCCAGCCGAATTCCCGACACCGGCGTGGCGTCGCGGTAATCGCGGCCCGTCGCCACCTTTACATAGCGCTCGTCGGGCGAGATGCCATTGGCGGCATCGAAGGCAACCCAGCCGAGACCCGAAACATGCGCTTCGGCCCAGGCATGGCTGGCCGCCTGCTCGACCGTCGCATCCAGCATCAGATAGCCGCTGACATAGCGGGCCGGAAAGCCCATGGCACGGGCGGCGGCGGCAAAGATATGGGTATGATCCTGGCAGACCCCGGTCTTGAGCGCCAAGGCTTCCTCCGCCGGCGTCGTCGCATTGGTCGTGCCGGGCGTGTAGGCGACGCGCTCTCCGATGACAGCCGTCAGCCGGTGCAGCCGTTCGATGTCGCTGCCCTTGCCAACCGATGCGGCGAGTTCGCGGATACCGCTGCCGATCACCGTCAATGGTGTCTCATGGCTGTACAGCCAGAGCGGCGTGAAGCCCTGGTGTGGCCCCGAGACGCCCGCGGTGTCGCGCGTCACCACTTCGCCCGACGCCTCCACCGTGATGAAGTCGCGCTCGCCCTCGACGCTCAACAGCCTTGTGTCGTTGCCGAAATGGTCGACAAAGCGGACCTCTTCGCGCGCGCCTTCGATCGCCAGAGCCCAGGACAGAACGGTCTGCGTCGACCCGCTGACTGGAAGCAGCCGCAGCCGCTGCAACAGATAGTGCACCGGCGTATCGTAACGGTACTCAGTTCGGTGGGTAATCTTCAGCCGCATGCTTCTATTCCGTTTGTGAGCGCGATCTCCGGACAAACGGTTTCCGTTTGTCTAAGAAAACCGGCTCCACCTTTCGGGACCATGCTCAATTGAACCGATAATCTTGTGCGATTTCGTCGCCCAGCTTGGTGTTGTCGCGAATGAAATTGGCCAGGAATTCATGCAGCCCGGTATCGAAGATATCCTTGATCGACCCGGCTCTCAGCATTGTCTGCGTCTTCTCGGCCGTTGCGTGGCAGGCATGGCGCTCGCCGTAATCGTCGCCGAGGAATTTCAGATGCTCCGACAGGAAGCGATAGCAGAACATCAGCGAACGCGGCATGCGGACATTGAGGATCAGATAGTCGGCAATGTTGGTCGGCTTGTAATCAGCATCGTAGACCCAGCGATAGGAGCGATGCGCCGAGACCGAACGCAGGATCGATTCCCACTGATAATTGTCGAGCGTCGAGCCAACCCAGGAGATCGACGGCAGCAGCACATAATATTTCACGTCGAGGATGCGCGCCGTGTTGTCGGCGCGCTCGACGTAAGTGCCGAGTTGCGAGAAGTCGAAGATCTCGTTGCGCAGCATGGTGCCGTAGAACGAGCCGCGGATCAGCGCCGTCTCGCGCTTGATGGCGTCGAGCACGCTTGGCAGGTCGCGCTCGTCGATCGGCTTGGCCAGCATCCGCTTCAGCGCCATCCAGGCTTCGTTGATGCTTTCCCAGGTCTCGCGCGTCAGCGCGGTGCGCACCATGCGGGCATTGTTGCGGGCTGTCTCGATGGACGACATCGTGCTCGATGGGTTCGACGTGTCGCGCAACAGGAAGTCGGCGACATTGGCGGCGGTATAGTCGGAATATTTCTGGCTGAAGGTGACGTCGGAACCAGCGCTGAGCAGCACCGAATTCCACTCTTCCGAGGCGCTTTGGGTGCGGGTCAGCGCCATGCGCAGGCCGGCATCGACCAAGCGCGCCATGTTTTCCGCCCGCTCGATATAGCGGTTCATCCAATAGAGCCCGTTTGCGGTGCGGCCTAAAAGCATGAAGTGGCCCTTCGGGCTAGTGAGTAGCGAATAGTGAGCAGTGAATATTAAGCAATTGAATCTCAATGAAATATGGCATTTCCTGTCCCTCTATTTCCGCTACTGACTACTGACTATTCCCTACTCACTCGTCTCAATCATCCAACACCCAAGTATCTTTCGTCCCGCCGCCCTGCGACGAGTTCACAACCAGCGAACCTTCCTTCAACGCGACGCGTGTGAGGCCCCCAGGCACGATCTGGATGCGGTCGGAGACCAGCACATAGGGCCTGAGATCGACGTGGCGCGGCGCCAGCCCTTTTTCCGTCAGGATCGGGCATGTCGACAGCGCCAGCGTCGGCTGGGCAATATAATTCGATGGCTTGGCCGCCAACTTCTTGGCGAAGGTCTCGCATTCCTTCTTGGTTGCCGCAGGCCCGACCAGCATGCCGTAGCCGCCGGAACCGTGCACTTCCTTGATCACCAGCTCGTCGATGTGTTCGAGCACGTATTTCAGGCTGTCGGGCTCCGAGCAGCGCCAGGTCGGAATGTTGCCCAGGATTGCCTTGCGACCGGTGTAGAACTCGATGATCTCGGGCATGTAGGAATAGATCGCCTTGTCGTCGGCTATGCCGGTGCCCGGCGCATTGGCGATGGTGATGTTGCCGGCGCGATAGACATCCATGATGCCGGGTATGCCGAGAGCGGAATCCGGACGGAACGTCAGCGGGTCGAGGAAAGAATCATCGACGCGGCGGTAGAGCACATCGATCTGCTTGTAGCCTTCCGTCGTGCGCATGGCGACATGGCCGTCGACCACGCGCAGGTCCTGGCCTTCGACCAGTTGCACGCCCATCTGGTCGGCAAGGAAGGCGTGTTCGAAATAGGCGGAATTGAAGCTGCCGGGCGTCAGCACCGCAATGGTCGGCGCACCTTTGGTGCTTTGCGGCCGCACCGCCGCCAGCGACTGGCGCAGAAGCTGCGGGTAGTTTTCCACCGGCCGCACCTTGATCTTCTGGAACAGCTCGGGGAACAGCTGCATCATCGTCTCGCGGTTCTCCAGCATGTAGGAGACGCCGGACGGCGTGCGCGCATTGTCCTCCAGCACGTAGAACTCGTCCTCCGAGATGCGGACGATGTCGACGCCGATGATGTGGGTATAGACGCCGGCCGGCGGCCTGACCCCGATCATCTCCGGCAGGAATGCCTCATTCCTGGCGATCAATTCCCTGGGTACGCGCCCTGCCCGCAGGATTTCCTGGCGATGGTAGATGTCGTCGAGGAAGGCGTTCAGCGCCTGCACGCGCTGCTCGATGCCCTGCGTGAGGCGCCGCCATTCATTGCCTGAAATGATGCGGGGAACGATGTCGAACGGGATCAGCCGCTCGGAGGCTTCTTGCTCACCATAGACGGCGAAGGTGATGCCGGTCTTGCGGAAGACGCGTTCAGCGTCCTGCATCTTCTCGGTCAGCCTGGCTGGATCCTGCTCCTTCAGCCAGCGATCATACGCCGAATACGGTCTTCTCAATCCGGAGACTTCCGGAAGCATTTCATCGAACGCTGCCAATCGCATACTCCCCTGTGACGCCATTTCACTGGCGTCGCCGGAGAAAATCAAGCGCAATCGGTGATTTGGGAGATACGGGCGATCAGTATGTTGCGCCTGCCTAAAATTGAGGCAGCTGAAATATGACCTTGATCAGCCTTTGCCTCGTGCCCGGGCAAATGCGTTTACCGGCTAGAAAGCACGGAACGTGACGACGGTGAACGTGTCCTTGATGCCGGGGAGAATCTGCACCTTTTCGTTGACGAAATGGCCGACGTCTTCCTCGTCGTCGACATAGAATTTGGCGAGCAGATCGTAGTTGCCGGCGGTGGAGTAGATTTCCGAGGCGATCTCGGCATCGGCAAGCGCGCTGGCAACCTCATAGGATTTGCCGAGCTCGCATTTGATCTGCACGAAAAACGCCTTCATGGCTTCGTCCCGCTAAACGTCCAAGTCCAGCGGCCCTTCTGGCAGACTGGAGGCGGGCTTTCAAGCGCTGGAATCCGTACTCTGCCGGCCCAGGCCTGGGCTGCGACCTGCCGCAGCTCTCCGCCAGCATGCAACCTGCCGCCGAGCGCCAGCGATTATTCGCGATCGCTGAAACCGCGATGCGCTGCCAAGCGTATGTTATGATGCGTCTTCGGACAGCACCATTTCAAGGGAAGATGTTTCGCGGGACAACGGAGACAGGCCATGCGCCGCGCCTTTTTCGCATTCGCAGTCGTTCCATTCCTCTGCGTGTCGTCGGCATTGGCCGGCGATGCCGAGATCAAGGCAGGCCAGTCCGTCATCGACGGTCAGCTAAAGGCCCTCATCGCCAATGACGGCGCCACCGCCTACAGCTTCGCCGCCCCGAATGTGAAGCGGATCTTCCCGACCGTCGATGCCTTCATGAACATGGTGACCAACGGCTATCCGCCGGTGCGCAAGCCGCAGACTTATTCCTTCGGCAAGGTCGAGGAGACCGGTCCGGGTTCGATCGTCCAGCAGGTGCTGATCGTCGGCCCCGATGGCAAGGATTACGAGGCGGTCTATACGCTGCAGCAGCAGCCCGACGGCACGTTCCAGATCACCGGCTGCAGCCTGCGCGCCTCGAATTCGCTCAGCACTTGAGGCCTTACAGCAACGGGATATCGCCCCTCGCCCAGCCCTCGGTGATTTCGGCGCCGCGCGCCTCGAAGGTGCCAGCCTCGATCGCAGCGCGGATGTCCTGCATCAGTTTCTGGTAGTAGGACAGGTTGTTCCACGTCAAAAGCATGGCGCCGAGCGCTTCCTGCGAGCGCACCAGATGATGCAGATAGGCGCGTGAGTAGTCACGGGCGGCCGGGCAGTCGCTTTCCTCGTCGAGTGGGCGCGGATCGTCAGCATGGCGGGCGTTGCGCAGATTGACCTTGCCGCGCCTTGTATAGGCGAGGCCGTGGCGGCCGGCCCGTGTCGGCATCACGCAGTCGAACATGTCGATGCCGCGCGCCACCGACTTCAGGATATCGTCAGGCGTGCCGACGCCCATCAGATAGCGCGGTTTGTCCGCCGGCAGCTCCGGACAGGTGATGTCGAGCATCTCGAGCATCACCGCTTGCGGTTCGCCGACGGCCAGGCCGCCGACCGCATAGCCCTTCAACTCCATCGCGCTCAGCGCCTGCGCCGATCGCACCCGCAGCGCTGCGTTGTCGCCGCCTTGCACGATGCCGAACATCGCCTTGCCCGGCTGGTCGCCGAACGCCGTCTTGCAGCGCTCGGCCCAGCGC
>NZ_RZPB01000980.1:0-1891 GCF_003998535.1 Mesorhizobium sp. M7A.F.Ca.AU.002.02.1.1
ACTGAGGGCTCTGCGGCCACCATCAGATCCAGCCGGGCTACGAGCGCCCGCCAGCCCTTGAACCATCCGGCGTGGAAATGCTGGATCAGATCGGTGAACAACACTGTCCTGCTTGCGCGGTGGAAGAAGACAATCTCGGTGGTGATCCTGTTGCCGCGCACGACGACCTGGTCGAGATCGTCCGCCCAGTCGGCGGCAGGCGTATCGCCGAGCTCGCCGCAGAAGAGGATATCTCGGCGCTTTTCCCGCAGGCCGGGTGGCGCATAGACCTTGGCATCGGGATAGCCGCGCTGCCAGTCAGCGAGAAACACGTGGTGAAGCGAATTGGGCGGGATCAGGAAGCGCACCACGCCCAGAGCGTCCACATCGGCGCGCAGCTCGTTCGTGAGCTCTACCGGTGACCAGATGAACAAACCGCCCCCGGACAATCCGATAACGGCCATACGCGTGGGATAGTGAAAGCCGGCGGCCGCCGTGACGATCGGACCATCCGCAATCCAGATCCCAAGGCCGAATTCCTTGAGACTACCAGCCATTTGCACATTGCTTCCCATAGAGCCGCTTGAATTCCGATGCGCCACAGTCGACCCTTCGCGGGATTGGCGGCTGCCGCAATGCGGCGGTCACGCAGCAAAAGTTTACATATGTGTAAATTTACACTAGGGTATAAAAATGACAACCCCAAAGCGGACCGAACGGTCGCGAAGCCTCATCCTCAATGCCGCCGACCTGGCGTTTCGGGAGATGGGGTTTGCCAACACCTCGGTCGAGGAGATCGCGACGCGTGCCGGCTTGACCCGCAAAACGGTCTACAATCTGTTCAGTTCGAAAGAAGAAATCGCGTTGCGGCTCATCGCCCGCGTGGAGGCGGGCGATGCCGCCTACCGCGCCCGCATGGCGGCGAACGAAGATGTATTCGTCATGCTCGAGACAGTCTTTCTCGACAGCGCCGGCTGGTGCCTGGCCAATCCCTCGCTTGCCAGGCTGGCTCTTGCCCCCGCCGAGCGTCCGTCCCTGCAGCCGCCGCCCGACCGGCCCTCATTCCAGCGCCTGGTCCGGGACCTTCTGGTGCTCGGCCAACGGCAAGGTGTCATTCGCAGGGATGACGATGCCAATTTCATGGCGCTGGTCCTGCTTGGAATATACGGCCAGGCGATGCTTTCGGCGCTTTCGGCCGGGTCATTCAGCGAGGACGAGATCAGGCACCTCATCCGCATCGTCGTTGAAGGGATCGGCAAACGCTAACTACGCGAACCACTTGTCCGCCGATCTCCAAAGCGCCGCAGGAGTGCTCCCGGCCTTCGCTTCATTGGCTGCTCTTCGGAGCCTTGGCGTCCTTTGAACGCTCCGCGATAGCGGGGCCGGCCCCGGACGTCTTTTCGGTTGCAGCGCTCGGCGTGGCTTGCTTTGGCGGGTTTTGTCCCTCCGACTGGCGGGTGCGGTCTTCCACTTCGCCCATCCGGCGGGTGAGCCCTATTCCGCCGGCAGGCTTCTCGTTGGCGGCCGCATCCTGGGAGAATTCATCGGAAGCGTCGGCATCGGTCTTTGCCGGATATTTCGTCGCACCGGTTTCATAGCGGGTTTCGTTCTCAGTCATGGCATCTCTCCAGTTGCATGACGGATAAACATCTCGGCGCTATCCGGGTTCCAATTCCTGGACTTGGATTCCGGACGGATCTGGATTCCGCCCGGTCGGCCACCCAAGCGACGAGATGAGCAGCACCCTACTGCAGCAGACCCTTGACGATGCCGCTCGCCTTGCCGAAATCCATCTGGCCGGCATATTTCTGCTTCAGTGCGGCGATCACCTTGCCCATGTCCTTCTGGCTGGCCGCACCGGTCGCGGCGATCGCCTCGCGCGCCGCAGCAGTTACCGCCGCATCATCCAGCT
>NZ_RZPB01000981.1:0-1889 GCF_003998535.1 Mesorhizobium sp. M7A.F.Ca.AU.002.02.1.1
CACTACGCGCTTGTGATGGAATTCGTTCCCTCGCCGCTTCGGCATGGTCTCAAGGCTGGGCGCGCCCGCCGAAGAGCGCCCAGCCGAGGGGTCGAGTTCTACCGCTTGCGAAGATCGGCTTGCGCCAGATCCAGCGCCTTCGAGATGCGGTCGCAGGCCATATCGATCGTATCGCGGGTCCAGATCAGCGGCGGCGACAGGATCATCGTGTCGCCGGTGGCGCGCAGCATCATGCCATTCGTGATGGCGTGATCCCGCACGGTTACCGCCGCACTTCCAGCCGGCAGGAACCGCTCCTTGGTCGCCTTGTCCTTGACGATCTCGATCGCGCCCATCAGTCCGATCGAACGGACCTCGCCGACCAGATCATGTCCGGCAATGCGCTCCTGCAACGCCTTGGCGAAGTAAGGGCCGGTGTCGTTCCGGACGCGGTCGACCAGCCCTTCGCGCTCGATGATCTCGAGGTTCTTCAGCGCCACGGCGCAGGCCACCGGGTGCCCGGAATAGGTGTAGCCATGGTTGAACTCGCCGCCCTTCTCGACCAGCGTCGAGGCGATGCGGTCGCCAACCAGCAATGCCGACAGCGGCTGATAGCCCGAGGTCAGCGCCTTGGCCGTGGTGATCGTGTCTGGCTCGATGCCGAGTGTCTGTGCGGCAAACCATTCGCCGGTGCGACCATAACCGGTGATGACTTCGTCCAGCATCAGCAGGACATCGTATTTACGGCAGATGCGCTGCACTTCCGGCCAATAGCTCGCCGGCGGTATCTTCACGCCGCCGGCTCCCATGATCGGCTCGCCGATAAACGCGGCAACCTTGTCGGCGCCGGCTTCGAGGATCGCCTCCTCGACAGCCCCGGCCGCGCGCAGACCGAAATCATGATCGCTCTCGCCAGGCAGCGCCAGCTCATAGGCATAGGGCATCATCACATGGACGATGTTGGGCACCGCACCGTTGAGCTGCTTGTGCATACCATCCATGCCGCCGAGCGAGGTGCCGGCAACGGTCGAGCCGTGATAGGCCATCTTGCGCGAGATGATGCGGTTCTTCTCCGGCTTGCCCTCCAGCACCCAATAGTGGCGCACGAGGCGCAGCGCGGTGTCGTTGGCTTCCGACCCGGAAGAGCCGTAGAATACCTGGTTGACGTGCTTCGGCGCGATCTCCGCCAGCTTCTTGGACAGCAGCACTGGCGTCGGCGTCGAGCATTTGAAGAAGGAGTTGTAGTAAGGCAGTTCCTTCATCTGGGCATAGGCGGCCTCGGCCAGCTCGTCACGGCCATAGCCGATGTTGACGCACCACAGCCCGGCCATGCCGTCGAGGATTTCAGCCCCCTCGGAATCGTAGATGAAAGGGCCGTTGGCATGGGTGATGATGCGCGACCCGGCCCCGCGCATTTCCTTGTGGTCGGTGAACGGATGCAGATGATGCGCGGCGTCGATCTGCTGAAGCTGCTTCAGCGAATAATTCTGATAGGTCATGTCTGATCTTCCCTCTGGATTCTATCCGGCCAAGCCGGGGCGAATGCTTCAGAGGCAGAGAGGTGGCGAATAGCCGATGCGGGCACACAGCCGCAAAAGCTCGGCGCGCAGCGTGCGCGGTGACGGCGTCACCGCGACCCGCAATGCGCGAGCCTCAAATGCGTCAATCAACGTCCTGACGAGAGCCATGGAAGCCACCTTAGAGCAAAGGCTGCTCGAGGAGAACCACCCTTTGCTTGGCCCATAACTGAATGACTCTAGGCCTTGGCTGTCAGCGCCCTTTGCAGGAAGACATATTTCATCGCCGTCTGCGCCGCCTGCGGCCGGCGGTCGCCACGCCCGCCATGGCCGCCCTCGGTCTCCTCGAAGAACAGCGTCCCCGCATGGCCGGCTTCCTGCAGGCGGGCGGCC
>NZ_RZPB01000982.1:0-1888 GCF_003998535.1 Mesorhizobium sp. M7A.F.Ca.AU.002.02.1.1
GTCGGCCATAGGGCAGGCCCCCGGCATCGACGTCGGCGTAGCCCTGAAGGTCAAAAAACCGCAGGATTTCCATGCATTTCTCACGCCGGCGCCGGCGCTGGGCGTTGGCATAGGGTGGCCAGATCACTTCCCTCCAGGCGGCCGCAACCTCGGCGGGATAGAAACAGACTTCAAGGTTCTCGATCGCCGACATCTGGTCGAAGAGGCGGATGTTCTGATAGGTGCGGGCAATTCCCGAATTGGCGATCTGGTATTTCTTGAGTTTGTCGAGACGCTTGCCGTCGAGCGTGATCGAGCCCGACGACACTGTGTAGGAACCAGCCGTCATGTTGATCAGCGTCGACTTGCCGGCGCCGTTCGGTCCGATCACGCCGTGGATTATGCCGGGAGCGAAGTCGGTCGACACGCCGTCGATGGCGACGACCTCGCCATACACCTTGCGAAGGCTCTGAAAGACCAGCGTCATTTTCCGAAAAGCCCTCGGATCAGTTTCTCCGGCCCGAAGCTGCGCGGCACGATGCCGGCCGGGCGCGCGATGATCAGCGAGATCATCAAAAGACCGAGGAAGAGGATGCGCCATTCGGCGAATTCGCGCAGCAGCTCCGGCAGCAGGATCAGGATTGCCGCGCCGGCGACGATGCCGAAGATGTTGCCGATGCCGCCGACCACGATCATCAGCACGATCAGCACCGATTCCTGCAGCGTGAAGCTTTCCGGGCTGACGAAACGCTGCGATGCGGCGAAGATCGCGCCGGCTATGGAACCGATCGTGGCCGAGGTGGCGAAAGCGGCAAGCTTGGCATTGGTGGTGTTGATGCCGATGCCGCGCGCGGCATCCTGGTCCTCGCGGATCGCCGCCCACGCCTTGCCGAGGATGGAGCGCTCGAGCCGCCAGACCACGGTGCCGACGATGAGCACGGTGATCAGCAGCAGCCAGAAGAAGTCGATCGGCCGGGCAATCTGTATGCCGAGGATCGACGCCTTGTCCAGCCGGGCAATGCCTTGCGGCCCTCCGGTCAGCCAGTCGAGATTGTTGATGATGATGCGGATGATCTCGCCGAAGCCAAGTGTGACGATGGCCAGATAGTCGCCGCGCAATCGCAACACCGGAATGCCGAGCAATATGCCGGTGACCGCACCCAGGCAGGCGGCGACGAGCAGGATGAGCAGGAACGGCATATGCAGGCCGAGCTGCGGGCTTGCCAGCAGCCCATAGCTGTAGGCGCCGACCGCGTAGAAGGCGACGAAGCCGAGATCCAGCAGCCCGGTATAGCCGATCACGATGTTCAGGCCGATGCCGAGCAGGATGTAGATCAGCAGGCTGTTGAGGACACGGACATGGTAGTTGGGCAGGAAGGGCGTGGCCATGATCAGCGCGATCGCGATGGCGAAGACGAGCCAGGAGATGGTCCGGTTCGCACGCGGCCGGGCCGCGGCGAGAGTGTCGGCGGCGGCCATCAGAATTCCCTCTTGTACACGATGCTTTCCTCGGAGACGGCCTCGCCGAGTATACCGGCAGGACGGACCAGAAGCACGAGTATGAGGATCGCAAAGGCGAGAACGTCGCGATACTCGGTGCCGAGCACGCCGTTTGTGACAATGGGCAGCAGCGCGGTTCCCCACACTTCGATAAAAGCCAGGATGAAGGCGCCGAGCATGGCGCCGGGGATTGAACCGATGCCGCCGAGGATGGCCGCGGTGAAGGCCTTCAGCCCGATGACGGCGCCCATGCTGGGCGACATGATGCCATAGTAACTGGAATAGAGGATGCCGCCGGCAGCGCCGAGAAGCGGCCCGACGAAGAACACCATGGAGATGGCGCCGTTGACGTTGATGCCAAGCAGCTGTGCGGTCGGTCGGCTTTCCGATACGGCGCGCACGATGATGC
>NZ_RZPB01000983.1:0-1886 GCF_003998535.1 Mesorhizobium sp. M7A.F.Ca.AU.002.02.1.1
CCATGACATAGGCCGCGATTGCACTTGCCGGCTTCCCTTGCGACTGGAAGCGTGCCTCGCGTGACAGCAGCGGAATGCGCAGGACGCCGAGGAAATTCAGGCCCATGAGGATGATCAGCACGCCTGCGCCCATGGCCAGCGGCTCCTGCCAGACGCGCAGCAGCCGGCCGATGGTCGAGGCGCCGGCGCCGAGCGCGACAAAGACGGTCGAGAAGCCGAGCACGAAGGCGATCGAAGAATAGATCAGCGCGCCGCGTGCGCCTTCACGCGCTGTCGCACCCGCATTGCCACGGAAATCGTCGACCGAGACGCCGGCCATATAACAGAGATAAGGCGGCACCAGCGGCAGCACGCAAGGCGACAGGAACGAAATCGCCCCAGCCCCGACCGCGCTGACATAGCCGATGTCCAATGCCATTTCCAAGAACTCCAATGTCGTGACGCCGATATAGCGACGCGCAGCCTTGTCCACCAATCACCATTGTGTTGGCAAGATCATCCATTGCCCGACGCACTTGCCAGGAAGAAACGACAGCCCGCAGGCGTTGATGCTGTGAGGCCGCGATTTCCCGCGCGTCTCCAGATATCAGTCAGGAGATTTCCATGAAAACCATAACCGCAGGACTGGCAGCGCTTCTGCTCAGCACCGCCGCATCCTTCGCTGCCGACGCGTGGAAGGAAGCCGAGGTCAATGGCGCCAAGATCTACACCGACGCCAATGGCATGACGCTTTACACCTATGACAAGGACGAGAAGGGCAAGAGCAACTGCTACGACAAATGCGCCACCAACTGGCCGCCGCTGAAAGCCGAAGCCGGCGCCAAGGCGGATGACGAGTGGAGCGTCGTCGACCGCACCGACGGCACCAAGATGTGGGCCTATGACGGCAAGCCGGTCTACACCTTCATAAAGGACAAGAAGCCCGGCGATGTGACCGGCGACGGCGTCGGCGAAGTCTGGCATATCGTCAAGGCCGACTAAGCACGCCATTCCCGCTGCTGGCGGGACAAGGGCTGGTCGCCGGGCATCTCCATGCCATCCGGCGGCCGGCATCGAACAGCCCGTTATAATGTCGCCCGTCCTGGTTTGGGCAGCATTTCAACGACTCGGCGGAAAAATGAATCGGGTCGTTTCCGCTGACTCAGACCCACCATCTGCCTTTCCCAAATTCTGTGATTTTCTCCATACACTCTAAGAGTGTATTGCTGCGGACCGGCCCGCAATTTGGGCGCTTCCCCTTGACCGGATGCAAAAGCGCGGCCATGTGAGCGACAAATAGAACGAGATTTCGTCGCGCGCAGCGGAATTCTTCTGCCGCACCACAGCTGATATGAGACCTCATGGACGTCGTCGTCGTCGAATCGCCGGCCAAGGCGAAGACAATCAACAAATACCTCGGCAAGAACTACAAGGTTCTGGCCTCGTTCGGCCATATCAGGGACTTGCCGGCCAAGGATGGCTCGGTGCGTCCGGATGAGGATTTCGCCATGTCCTGGGCGGTCGACACCGCCTCCGGCAAGCGCCTCGCCGACATCGCCAAGGCGGTCAAGGACGCCGACGGCCTGATCCTCGCCACCGATCCGGATCGCGAAGGCGAAGCGATTTCCTGGCATGTGCTGGAAGTTCTGAAGCAGAAGCGCGCGCTGAAGGACAAGCCGGTCAGCCGCGTCGTCTTCAACGCCATCACCAAATCGTCGGTGCTGGAAGCGATGGCCAATCCGCGCCAGATCGATGCGCCGCTGGTCGATGCCTATCTCGCCCGCCGGGCGCTGGATTATCTCGTCGGCTTCACGCTGTCGCCGGTGCTGTGGCGCAAACTGCCGGGCGCCCGTTCGGCCGGACGCGTCCAGTCGGTTGCGCTGCGTCTCGTCTGCGACCGCGAATCC
>NZ_RZPB01000984.1:0-1885 GCF_003998535.1 Mesorhizobium sp. M7A.F.Ca.AU.002.02.1.1
ACATCGGCTTTGGGTGCATCCGTGCCAAGCAGCCTGCCATAGAGCTGCGTTGGCGTAACCGAGCAGATGACGCTCTTGTCGGCATTGATTGTCTCGCCCGAGGCCAGCCGCACGGCGGTTGCCCGGCCATTGTTTTGAACGATCGAAGCGACATCGGCGCCGGTGCGGATATCGCCGCCGCGTTCCCGAATCAAAGCCTCGAAGGCCGCCAGCAGGTTTTTTGCCCCACCCTTGACGATCGGTGCTCCGGCCGCCTCAAGTGCGAAGGCGATCACCTTGGCGATCTGGCCGGAGAAGGCGTCCTCGGGTCCAAGCCCGGCATGCAGTACCCAGGGTGCCCACAGCGCGCGGATGGTTTCGGACCGGTAGGTGTTTTCGAGCCAGCCGCGCGCCGGCACCAGAGCTTCGCCGAGGAAGGCGGCAAGGCCGCGCGGGCCACGCCGCCAGCCATCACCGGCAAGCAGCTTCGCTGTCGGGTAGGACCACAGGCTGCCGCCGAGCAAGCCGAACAGCAGGCCGGCATTGCGTTCGATGCCGCCGACATCATCCGCGTGCCGGTCACCGTCGCCTGCCGCGATTGCGTTGAGGGCGGCGATGTTGGCGGCACGGTCGGTGCTGAGCACGGCATGGCTGCCATCCGGCCGCAGCACGCCCGTCGGCGTGCCCGTGTGGCAGAACTCCAGCCCGTGGCGCGCGAGATCGGCGCCCAGTGCCGCAAAGGCCGGCGAGGTGATGAACAGCACGAAGGTCGTCGCCATCACATCATGGATGAAGCGGGGGGCGGTGATCTCCTCGGGGCGCAAGCAACCGCCAATGCGGTCGTTGCGCTCCAGGACGAGCACACGCGCCCCTTTGCCGCCGAGCATCGCCGCGCAGACCAGCGCGTTGATGCCGCTGCCGACGATGATGTGATCGGGGGCGGTCATTGGCGGTTGCTCTTTGCTTGCGGGCAGTGGAGTTCAATCGCGTGGAATTGCGCTCTACGGCGCCCCCCTCTGGCCTGCCGGCCATCTCCCCCTCTTGGGGGGAGATTGGCAGCTTCGGCGCCCCACTCAATCCTGCAACGTCGCAGATTGGCGAAAACCATTGTGAAGGCCAATCTCCCCCCTTGAGGGGGAGATGTCCGGCAGGACAGAGGGGGGCGCCGTAGGGCGCTAGCGCTACAAGCCTGCCACCCTCTACCTGCCATCAACCCGGTTTCGCCTTCTCGCATGATCTTCTCCCGAAGACCCACCTCGCTTTATTGCTTCGACACCAGCGCCAGCGCGCGAATCGGGCTGCCGGTGCCGTGCTCGATCTTGAGCGGCGCCGCGATCAGGATGGCGCCCTTCGGCGGCAGCTGGTCGAGGTTGCAAAGGCTGGCGAGACCGTAGCGGTTGGCCTTGTGCATCAGCGTGTGCGCCGGGAATGGCGGCTCCATGCCACCGGCCTTGCCGGCATCGGTGCCGATCGTCTCCGAGCCCCAGCCCTTGATGTCCTTACTGATCAGGAACTGGATGGCTTCGGCCGTCGGGCCGGGCGTGTGCGGACCGGTCTCGTTGGCGTTGAGGAACTCGGCTTCCGAGCCGTTGCGCTTGTACCAGTCGGTGCGCATCACCACCCATTCGCCGGCATTGATCGCACCGTGCTTGGCTTCCCAGGCCTTGATGTGGTCGACGGTGAGCAGGAAATCGGGGTCGGCGGCGGCTTCCTTCGAACAGTCGATGACATTGACCGGGCCGACGAAATTCTGCGCCGGAATGGTGTCGGTGGCGCCGTCCGGATAATCCTTGCCGCTGATCCAGTGCTGCGGCGCGTCGAAATGCGTGCCCGAATGTTCGCCGAGCTTCAGCCAGTTCCAGGCCCACCACGGACCGTTCTTGTCGTAACGGGAGATGTTGTGGAT
>NZ_RZPB01000985.1:0-1884 GCF_003998535.1 Mesorhizobium sp. M7A.F.Ca.AU.002.02.1.1
GGCGTGCATCGAGCCACCCGGCTGGATAACGGCAGTGGCGCCGGCGGCGATCGCCGACAGCAATCCGTCGGCGAAGGGGAAGAAGGCGTCGGAGGCGACGACCGAGCCCTTGGTCAGCGGTTCGGCAAGGCCGGCGGCCTCGGCGGCGTCGAGTGCCTTGCGGGCAGCGATGCGTGAGGAGTCGACCCGGCTCATCTGGCCGGCGCCGATGCCGACGGTGGCGCCGTCCCTGACGTAGACGATGGCGTTGGACTTGACGTGCTTGGCGATGCGGAAGGCGAATTTCAGGTCGGCCATTTCGACCGGCGTCGGCGCCCTCTTGGTCACCACTTTCAGTTCGAGGTCGTCGACGACAGCGTTGTCCCGGCCCTGGATGAGCAGACCGCCGGCGACGGATTTGACCGTCGTGCCCGGCGTGCGCGGATCCGGCAGCCCACCGGTGACCAGCAGGCGCAAATTCTTCTTCGCCGCGACGATGGCCGCTGCCTCGTCAGTGGCGCCGGGCGCTATGATGACTTCGGTGAAGGTTTTTACGATCTCTTCCGCCGCCTCGGCGTCGAGGGTGCGGTTGACCGCGACGATGCCGCCGAAGGCCGAAACCGGGTCGCAGGCGAGCGCCTTGGCGTAGGCGGCTTTCAGCGAGGTGCCTTCGGCAACGCCGCACGGGTTGGCGTGCTTGATGATGGCGACGGCGGCGGAACGCGCCGGATCGAACTCGCCGACCAGCTCGAAGGCGGCGTCGGTGTCGTTGATGTTGTTGTAGGACAGCTGCTTGCCCTGCAACTGACGCGCCGTGGCGACGCCCGGCCGCTTGTCGCCATCGATATAGAAGCCGGCGCTCTGATGCGGGTTCTCGCCATAGCGCATCACCTCGACCAGCCTGCCGCCAAAGGCACGCCACGTCGGGTGTTCGATCTCGAGCGCTTCGGCGAACCAGCCGGAGATCGCCGCGTCATAGCTGGCGGTGCGGGCGAAGGCCTTGGCGGCCAGCTTCTTGCGGAAATCCAGCGACAGCGAGCCGATGTTCATCTCCAGCGCGTTCAGCACCGAGGCATAGTCGCCGGGATCGGTGACGATGGCGACATAGGCGTGGTTCTTGGCCGAGGCGCGGATCATGGCCGGGCCGCCAATGTCGATGTTCTCGACGATCGATGCGTAGTCGGCGCCGGAGCGGCGGACCTCCTCGAACGGATAGAGATTGGAGACGACGAGATCGATCGGCTCGATGCCGTATTTGCGCATTGCCGCTGAATGCTCCGGATCGTCGCGCACGCCAAGCAGCGCGCCATGCACGCCGGGATGCAAGGTCTTGACGCGGCCATCCATGATCTCGGGAAAGCCGGTGAGCTCGGAGACGTCGCGCACCGGAAGGCCCGCGTCAGAGATCGCCTTTGCCGTGCCGCCGGTCGAGACCAGCTCGACGCCTGCGGCTGCCAGCGCCTTGGCGAAATCGATGAGGCCGGTTTTGTCGAAAACGGAGAGCAGGGCGCGGCGCACGGGAACCAGGTCTGGTGCGGGAATGTTCTTGGCGGCGACGGCCATGGGCTGGCGGCCTTTCACGACTGGTGTGGTGGATGCCCGCGCCCGTAGCACATGCCGCCCGGAAATCAAACCGGCGGTCAGGTAGGTCAGTTGTTTTCCGGATAACCGGCGATGCTGGTGCGGGTCAGCTGCCAGTGGACTTCGGCGATTTCCGAGGCCTTGAAGGCAAGCACGATCTGGCGGCTGCGGCGCGGGCCGCCAAGACCGGCGAAATAGATCGATTCCTCGACCTCCGGCACCACTTCGGCCGATGTGAACACCCAGGTGTCGGCCTGATCGGCGGCCAGCACCAGGCGGTCATGCTCGTCCTGCAAAAGGTTGACATCGGGATGAACGTGGAAG
>NZ_RZPB01000986.1:0-1879 GCF_003998535.1 Mesorhizobium sp. M7A.F.Ca.AU.002.02.1.1
TCGGGCAGCCATGTGTGCACCGGCCACATCGGCATCTTCACCGCGAAGGAGGCGAAGAAGGCAAGCCATAGCCAGGTCTGCATGTTGGCCGGGAAGTTGTGGGTCAGCAGCGTCGGGATGTCGGTTGTTCCGGACTGGAAGAACATCGCCATGATGGCGAGCAGCATCAGCACCGAACCGGCGAGCGTGTAGAGGAAGAACTTGAACGAGGCGTAGACGCGCCGCTTGCCGCCCCAGACGCCGATGATGATGAACATCGGGATCAGGCCGGCTTCGAAGAAGACGTAGAACAGCACGATGTCCAGCGCGCAGAACACGCCGATCATCAGCGTTTCGAGCAGCAGGAAGGCAATCATGTAGGCCTTGACGCGCTTCTCGATCGATTCCCACGAGGCCAGGATGCAGAGCGGCATCAGGAAGGTCGTCAGGATGACGAACAGCATCGAGATGCCGTCGACGCCCATATGGTAGGAAATGCCGGAATCGAGCCAGGCGACCTTCTCGACGAACTGGAAGCCGGACTGCGAATTGTCGAATCCGGTCCAGATGAACAGCGAGATGATGAACGTGAAAGTCGTCGTCAACAGCGCGATGGCGCGGATGTTGCGGCGTGCATTTTCGCTGTCGTCATTGATGAACAGGATAAGCAGCACACCAACCAGCGGCAGGAAGGTGACCAGCGAGAGGATTGGCCAGGCGGTCATCAGAGCATCATCCAGGTGACGAGTGCGGCAACGCCGATCAGCATGGCGAAGGCGTAGTGGTAGAGATAGCCGGTCTGCAGCTTGACGACGCGGTTGGTGACATCGACGACACGCGCCGAGATACCGTCGGGGCCGAGGCCGTCGATGACGGTGCCGTCGCCGGTCTTCCACAGGAAATGGCCAAGGCGCTTGGCGGGCCGCACGAACAGGAAGTCGTAGAGCTCGTCGAAATACCACTTGTTGAGCAGGAAGGCGTAGAGCCCGCGATGCTGCGCGGCCAGGTTGACCGGCATTTCCGGCGAGCGGATGTAGAATTTCCAGGCCAGCGCGAAGCCGATCAGCATGGCGATGAAGGGCGACAGTTCGACCCACAGCGGCAATTCGTGGATGTCGTGCAGGATGTGATTGTCAGGCAATGTGAACAGCGATGCCTTCCAGAACTCGGCATAGCCCTCGCCGATGAAGGCGTTGTGGAAGATGACGCCGGCAAACAGCGCACCCGCAGCCAGGATGAACAGCGGCACCAGCATCACCGGCGGCGATTCATGGACATGGTGCATGACCTCATGGCTCGCCCGCGGCTTGCCGTGGAAGGTCATGAAGATCAGCCGCCAGGAGCAGAAGGAGGTGAAGCAGGCGGCGATGACCAAAAGCACGAAGGCCATGCCGGCAACCGAATTGTGGCCGGCAAAGGCGCTCTCGATGATGGCGTCCTTGGAGAAGAAGCCGGCGGTGCCGATGACCGTCACCGGAATGCCGACGCCGGTCAGCGCCAGCGTGCCGATCACCATCATCCAGTAGGTGGTCGGGATCAGTTTCCTGAGGCCGCCCATATTGCGCATGTCCTGCTCGTCGGACACGGCGTGGATGACCGAGCCCGAGCCGAGGAACAGCAGCGCCTTGAAGAAGGCATGCGTGAACAGGTGGAAGATCGCCGCGCCATAGGCGCCGACGCCGAGCGCCACGAACATGTAACCGAGCTGCGAGCAGGTCGAATAGGCGATGACGCGCTTGATGTCGTTCTGGACGAGACCGACGGTGGCCGCGAAGAAGGCCGTGAAGGCACCGATGAAGGTCACGACCGTCAGCGCCGAATGCGACAGTTCGAACAGCGGCGACAACCGCGCCAGCATGAACACGCCCGCCGTCACCATGGTGGCGGCATGGATCAGGGC
>NZ_RZPB01000987.1:0-1879 GCF_003998535.1 Mesorhizobium sp. M7A.F.Ca.AU.002.02.1.1
AGCGGGAGCGGCTCGCCCAGTTCAAGGGCTCCACCGACTATGCCGATCTCGCCGATTGCGACCTGATCGTCGAGGCGGTGTTCGAGGACATGGCGGTCAAGAAGGAAGTGTTCGGCAAGCTCGAAGCCGTGGCGAAGCCCGGCGCGATCCTGGCCACCAACACCTCCTATCTCGACATCAACGAAATCGCTGCCTCGACCTCGCGGCCGCAGGATGTGCTCGGCCTGCATTTCTTTTCGCCGGCCAATGTCATGAAGCTCTTGGAGATCGTGCGCGCCGAGAAGACCGCGCCCGATGCGCTGGCGACATCAGTCGACCTGGCGAGGCGGATCGGCAAGGTGGCCGTCGTGGTCGGCGTCTGCCACGGCTTCGTCGGCAACCGCATGCTTGCCGCGCGGGGCTCGGAATCGGAAGCGCTTCTTCTGGAAGGCGCAACGCCCAGCCAGATCGACCAGGTGTTCACCGATTTCGGCTGGCCGATGGGGCCGTTCCAAATGGGCGATCTCGCCGGTCTCGATATTGGCTGGCGCAACCGCAAGGCACGCGGCCAGAAAGCCGTGATCGCCGACACGCTGTGCGAACAAGGACGTTTCGGCCAGAAGACCGGCCGGGGTTTTTACCTCTATGAGGCTGGCGCGCGCACGCCAGTGCCGGATCCCGAGGTTGAAGCGCTGATCCGCGACAAGGCCGCCGAGAAGGGTATCGCACCGCGTGCGATCAGTGCGGAGGAAATCGTAGAGCGCACGCTTTACCCCCTGATCAACGAGGGCGCCAAGATCCTGGAGGAAGGCATAGCGGCCCGTGCGTCCGACATCGATGTCGTCTGGGTCAATGGCTACGGCTTTCCCATCGGCAAGGGCGGACCGATGTTCTGGGTTGGCCTTGAAGGTCCGGCCAGGATCATCGAGCGGCTCGAATACTGGCATCAACGGACGGGCAAGGATGTGTTCAAGCCGGCGCCGTTGCTGAAGCGGATGGCCGAGACCGGGTCGTGGGAAGCCGGCGGTTAGAGAGCCTACCGGATCCGTGCATCGATGATCTCGACGAAGCGCGCGAACAGGCCGGCCTGCGACTTGATCTTGAGCTTGCGGTAGATGTTGCGGCGATGGACTTTCACGGTTCCCGGCACGATGCGCATGGCGCGGGCGATCGACTCCGTCGAATGCCCCTGCAACACCAGGTCGACGACATGCTTTTCGCGCGGCGTCAGCGACAGGCTCTGCCAGATATGGGCGCGGTCGAATTCGTTGACCATAGCGGCCGTCTCGTCCTGCTTCGCTTCCGCCGTTTCGTCGGCCGGAAGAGCAGGCCAGCGCAACCTGATGAAGCTGATCACCGCGGGAGCCATGTCGCGCAGCAATCTGGCATCGGCGGTGCCGAAAGGGCCTGAAGCGCGCAGCCGCATCAGCGACAACACCAGCGCATCCTTGCCCGGCAGCGGCACGAAGAAGCCGACCTCCTCGGCCAGCCTGGTCTGGCTGTAATAGGAGCGGAAATACTCGCTGGCATAGAAACGGTCCGGCGCCAGCTCGCGCATGCGCCAGAACCCTTCCTTGCGCTCGACCGCAGCGTGATGGAACGGATCGAGCAGATACGGCCCTTCCTGATAGAGCGCGACGAACACATGGCTCTCGGTGGGCGAGAAGGTCTCGAACAGCAGCGGCGGGCGCGAGGCGCCGCGATAGCCGAAGATCACGCAGTGGTCGAATCTAACGTGCTGCCGCAGCCACTCGACCAGCGCCTGGCCAAAGAGATCGCCGCTGGTCTCCCGCGTCGTCGCGACGAGCGTGGCGAGCCGGCTGTATTCGTCGCTGCGGGACAATGCATACCCCCTTAAACGAGAAAATAGATCAGATATACCACCTGAGAGGTATATCTG
>NZ_RZPB01000988.1:0-1879 GCF_003998535.1 Mesorhizobium sp. M7A.F.Ca.AU.002.02.1.1
TCGATGGCGCGGTCCCAGGCGGCCTTGGCGTGGGTCGCAAGGTCCTGCTGCTTCAGGTCGGAAGCGACGAGCGGCACCGGGTTGACGGCGAGCTTCTCGTAGCCCTGCTTCTCGCCATAGGCGGCACGGCGATGGTTGCGCATGACGCGCAGCATGTTCTGGGCATTGCGGTCGTAGTCGGCGAAGGCGCCGAGTTCGCCGGCCATCTCGGCCGAGGTGGCATAGGCCATGCCGGTCATGATCGCGGTGAGTGCGGCGCAGATCGCGCGGCCTTCGTCGGAGTCGTAGGGAATGCCCGACGTCATCAGCAGGCCGCCGATATTGGCATAGCCGAGGCCGAGCGTGCGGTATTCGTAGGACTGCTTGGCGATCTCCTTCGACGGGAACTGCGCCATCATGACGGAGATTTCGAGCACGATGGTCCACAGCCGCACCGTGTGCTCGTAGGCTGCGATGTCGATCGTGCCGTCGGCGTTGCGGTAGGGCAGCAGATTGATCGAGGCGAGATTGCAGGCCGTGTCGTCGAGGAACATGTATTCGGAGCACGGGTTGGACGCCCGGATCGCACCGGCGGAAGCGCAGGTGTGCCAGTCGTTCATCGTCGTGTTGAAATGCAGGCCCGGATCGGCCGACGCCCAGGCGGCGTAACCGATCTTTTCCCAGAGATCCCTGGCCTTCAGCGTCTTCAGTACCTTGCCGTCCTTGCGGGCGGTCAGGTGCCAGTCGGCATCGTCCTCGACGGCGCGCAGGAAATTATCCTTCAGCGACACCGAATTGTTGGAATTCTGGCCCGAAACCGTGAGGTAGGCGTCCGAATCCCAGTCTGTGTCGTAGGTCTTGAACGACATCGAGCTATAGCCCTGCTTGGCGAACTGGATGACGCGGTAGATGTAGTTCTCCGGCACGGCCGACTTCTTGGCCGCCTTAATCTCGCGCTTCAGCGCGGAGTTGATCGACGGATCGAAGCAGTCGTCGCCATTGCCTTCGCAGTTGACGCAGGCCTTCATGATCGCTTCGAGATGCTTCTTGACGATCTTCGAGCCGGTCACCAGCGAGGCGACCTTCTGCTCTTCATTGACCTTCCAGTCGATGAATTCCTCGATATCGGGATGGTCGGCGTCGACGATGACCATTTTGGCGGCGCGGCGCGTCGTGCCGCCCGACTTGATGGCGCCCGCCGCGCGGTCGCCGATCTTGAGGAAGCTCATCAGGCCCGACGAGCGGCCGCCACCGGACAGTTTTTCGCCTTCGCCGCGCAGCAGCGAGAAGTTGGAGCCGGTGCCGGAGCCGTATTTGAACAGGCGCGCTTCACGCACCCACAAATCCATGATGCCACCCTCGTTGACGAGGTCGTCCTGTACGCCCTGGATGAAGCAGGCATGCGGCTGCGGATGCTCGTAGGAGGATTTCGACTTGGTCAGCTTGCCGGTGAACGGGTCGACATAGAAGTGGCCCTGGCTCGGGCCGTCGATGCCATAGGCCCAGTGCAGGCCGGTGTTGAACCATTGCGGCGAGTTCGGCGCGACGCGCTGGGTGGCCAGCATGTGGGCAAGCTCGTCACGGAAGGCGCGTGCGTCTTCTTCCGACGCCTTGAAGTAGCCGCCCTTCCAGCCCCAATAGGTCCAGGTGCCGGCAAGGCGGTCGAAGACCTGGCGGGCGTCGATCTCGGAACCGTAGCGCTCGGCTTCCGGCAGCTTGGCGAGTTCCGCCTCATCGGCGACGGAGCGCCACAGGAAGGAGGGGACGTCGTTCTCTTCGATCTTCTTCAGGCGTGCCGGAACACCGGCCTTGCGGAAATATTTCTGTGCCAGGATATCGGCTGCGACCTGGGAGAACTGCGCCGGCACGTCGATATTGTCCAAGCGGAACACCACCGAGC
>NZ_RZPB01000989.1:0-1872 GCF_003998535.1 Mesorhizobium sp. M7A.F.Ca.AU.002.02.1.1
CGGAAGAGTATCAGGGTGGCACCACGGCGGTGTCCAATCTCGGCATGTTCGGCATCAAGGATTTTGCCGCGGTCATCAACCCGCCGCACGCGACCATCCTGGCGGTCGGCGCCGGCGAGGAGCGGGCGGTGGTCAAGAATGGCGAGATCAGAATAGCCACCGTGATGTCGGTGACGCTGTCGACCGACCACCGCGCCGTCGACGGTGCGCTGGGTGCCGAACTGCTGGTCGCCTTCAAGCGCCTGATCGAGAACCCGATGGGCATGCTGGTTTAGGGAAGCGAGAGGGCGGTGCGGATAGTCTTCACCAGCCTCTTCGCTTTCATCATTTCCGGATTCGCCACCGGACTGGCTGCTCGGAAACGGGCGGTCACAACCCATGGATGGCGGGTGAAGCGTGGGTTGATCGACGCGCAGGTGGGTGCATGAAGACGGTTCTTTGTTACGGCGACTCGCTGACCTGGGGCTACAATGCCGAAGGTGGCCGCCATGCGCTGGAAGACCGCTGGCCAAGCGTGCTGCAGGCCGGCCTTGGCAGTGGCGTCGAAGTTATCGCCGAAGGCCTCAATGGCCGCACCACCGCCTTCGACGACCACCTGGCCGGTGCTGATCGCAACGGCGCCAGGCTGCTGCCAACGGTGCTGACGACGCATGCGCCGATCGACCTGATTGTCATCATGCTCGGCGCCAACGACATGAAGCCGTGGATCCACGGCAATCCCGTCGCGGCCAAGCAGGGTATCCAGCGGCTGATCGACATCGTGCGCGGTCACGACTATCCGTTCGACTGGCCGGCGCCGCAGATCCTCATCGTTTCGCCGCCTGTCGTCAGTCGCACCGAAAATGCCGAATTCAAGGAAATGTTTGCCGGCGGCGACGACGCCTCGAAGTTTTTGGCACCGCAATATGCCGCGCTCGCCGATGAGGCCGGCTGCGGCTTCTTCGACGCCGGCAGCGTGGCGCAAACCACACCTCTCGACGGTGTTCATCTTGACGCCGAAAACACGCGAAACATCGGCGAGGCGCTGACACCAGTCGTGCGCGTCATGCTGGAATTGTGAAGGAGAAAACCCGTGGCTGAGAACTATGACGTCATCATCATCGGCTCCGGTCCCGGCGGCTATGTCACCGCGGTGCGTTCCGCGCAGCTCGGCTTCAAGACGGCGATCGTCGAGCGCGAGCATCTCGGCGGCATTTGCCTTAACTGGGGCTGCATCCCGACCAAGGCGCTGCTGCGCTCGGCCGAGATCATGCACTATTCGGATCACCTGAAGGATTACGGGCTGAAGCTCGACGGCAAGGTCAGCGTGGACACATCGGCCGTCGTTGACCGCTCGCGCAAGGTGTCGCTGCGGCTCAATGGCGGCGTTGCCTTCCTGATGAAGAAGAACAAGGTCGACGTCATCTGGGGCGAGGCCAAGCTTTCGAAGGCGGGCGAGATCGTCGTGTCCAAGACGGCCAAGAAGCCGATGGAGCCACAGCCGCCGGTGCCGAAAGGCGTCAAGGGCGAGGGCACCTATACCGCCAAGCACATCATCCTGGCGACCGGCGCCCGGCCACGCGCGCTGCCCGGCATCGAGCCGGACGGAAAGCTGATCTGGACCTATTTCGAGGCCATGGTGCCGAAGGAGATGCCGAAGTCGTTGCTCGTCATGGGGTCGGGCGCCATCGGCATCGAATTCGCCTCCTTCTACCGCACAATGGGCGCCGAGGTGACGGTGGTCGAATTGCTGCCGGCGGTGATGCCGGTCGAGGACGCCGAAGTCTCGAAGTTCGCGCAAAAGCAGTTCGAGAAGCAAGGCATGAAGATTATCCTCGAACCCAAGGAGACCAAGGTCGAGAAGGGCACGAACTCGGTCACGGCGCACGTCGA
>NZ_RZPB01000098.1:0-12516 GCF_003998535.1 Mesorhizobium sp. M7A.F.Ca.AU.002.02.1.1
CCGCAGGTGCTGGTGCTGCGTCGGCAGCTTCAGCGCCTCGCCCAGATGAGCGGTATCCTCGTCGCGATCGAATCCCGGCTCGTTGGTGGCGACTTCGAACAGCACGCCACCCGGTGTGCGGAAATAGATCGCCCAGAAGTAGTCGCGGTCGATCACCGGCGTCACCCCATAGCCGGTGTCCATCAACGCCTTGCGTACTTCCAGCTGCCTGGCGCGGTTCTCGACCGCGAAGGCGACGTGATGGACGGAGCCGGCGCCGAGATCGGCGAAGGCCGTGCTCGGCAGCGATTCGATGTCGATGACATCGGCGCCATTGCCGTTCTTCACCGCCAGCCGCCTGAGATTGCCGGACTTGTCGACTTCCTCATAGCCCATGAACTTCAGCAGCTCTTCCGTGGCGCCGCCATCCTTCAGCCTGAGCGACACGGAATGAAAGCCTCGGATCGCCTCATCCGTGGGAACGCCGCCTTTCGCCCAGGGTGCTCTGCTGTCGCTCTTGCACTCGACCAGCGCGAAGCCGTCACCATCCGGTCCGGCAAAAGCCAGGCGCTTCTCACCGAAGGTTTCTTCGCGCGAGAGGCCGGTGACGCCCTCATCGGCAAAGCGTTTTTCCCAATAGCCAAGCGTGCCTTCCGGCACCGAGTAGACGGTGGTTCCGACTTCCCCGACCCCATGCCGGCCCTTGCCGATGTCGGGGAAGGGGAAATAGGTCATCACCGAACCCGGCGTACCGGCCTCGTCACCGTAGTAAAGATGGTAAACATCGGGCGCGTCGAAATTGACGGTCTTCTTGACCCGGCGCTGACCGAGTTTCCTGGTGAAGAAATCGTTGTTCTGGCGGGCATCCCTGGCCATCGACGTGACGTGATGCAGGCCCTTGATCTGGTCGAGCATTGTCTTGCTCCTTCCCTTGGTACATGTGCGGCCCTCGCCGCTGTCCACGCCAATATGAGGACCAGGGCAGTTTCCGCAAAGGCGGCAAACACAGAATAGACTGTGTCATAAAAGTGAACGATGGAACAAGGTTCGTTCACCAATTGGCTCGCAGGTCAGACTTGCGCCATGGCCAGAATTCGGTTCCATAAACGGCGTTCGACATCCGGGACAAAGGTATCGTGAGTGACTGGAAAAGCCAGGCGGCCTAACATTCTCCTGATCACATGCGACCAGTGGCGCGGCGATTGTCTGTCCGCCGCCGGTCATCCGATCGTGCGAACGCCGAATGCCGACGCTTTGGCCGCGGAGGGCGTGCTGTTCAAGCGGCATTATGGCGGCGCGGCGCCCTGCTCGCCCGCTCGCGCCTGCCTCTATACCGGCCTCTACCAGATGAACAACCGCGTCTGCCGCAATGGCACGCCGCTCGACGCTCGCCACGGCAACATTGCGCTTTCGGCTCGCGCCCTGGGCTATGATCCGACGCTGTTCGGCTACACCGATGTGTCGCTCGATCCGCGCCTGCTGGCGCCAGGCGATCCGCGGCTGCAAAGCTATGAAGGCGTGCTGCCGGGCTTTACGGTGCGCCAGTTGCTGCCCGAGCATCAGAAGCAATGGCTATCCTGGCTGGAACTACAAGGTGTCGACGCCAGCGCCGGATCTCCCGACATCCATCGCCCGGTGGCCGACGGCGCGGTCGGAACCACCGTCGACAACGCGCCGCCCGTCTACTCCGGGCAGCAAACCCCGGCGGCCTTCCTGACCGGCGAATTCGCGCGTTGGCTTGGCGAACAGGAGCACGCCGCGCCGTGGTTCGCGCATCTTTCCTTCATCAGCCCGCACCCGCCCTTCATAGTGCCGGAGCCCTACAACACAATGTACGATCCGGCTGACGGCCCGGCCTTTCGGCGCGCGGCAAGTTGGCAGGAGGAGGCGGAAAACCATCCCTATCTAGCCTATGATCTCGGCCGGCAGAAACAGATGAAATTCCGCCCCGACGCCAGCGGCAAGGTGCACGACTGGAGCGAAGACGATTTTCGCGTCCTCCGCGCGATCTATTACGGCATGATTTCCGAGGTCGACGCCCAGCTCGGCCGCATCTGGCAAGCGGTCAAGGCGGCCGGCGCGTGGGACGACACCATCGTCGTGCTGACCTCGGACCATGCCGAGATGATGGGCGACCATTTCATGCTGGGCAAGGGAGGCTATTTCGACGGCAGCTACCACATTCCGCTGATCATCCGCGATCCGCGCCACGGCAAGGCGGCCGGCGGCAAGGTCGACAGCTTCACCGAAGCGGTCGACATTTTGCCGACGTTTCTCGACCTGCTCGGCGAAGAGCCCGCGCCGCATCTCGACGGCAGGTCGCTGAAGCCGTTCCTGAGCGGAGAGGCCCCGGCGGCGTGGCGCGATGCCGCGCATTGGGAGTTCGATTTCCGCTCGGTTGCCGCGGGCGAGGCCGAACGCCATTTCGGCATCGCCTCACGCCAATGCAATCTCGCCGTAATCCGCACGGAACATTTCAAATATGTGCATTTCGGCGGCAACCTGCCGCCGCTGCTGTTCGATCTGGAAAACGATCCGGACGAATTGGACAACCTCGCGGCCGACCCCAGCCATCTCGCCGTGCGGCTGGAATTCGCCGAACGACTGCTCGCCTGGCGGGCCGAACATCTCGATCAATCGCTGGCACTGGCCGAATTGACCGAGAACGGCCTCGTCGGCCATGCCGCTGGCCTGCCTCCACGCCACACATGAACACAGGCCCGCAT
Source organism: Mesorhizobium sp. M7A.F.Ca.AU.002.02.1.1 (assembly GCF_003998535.1). NCBI lineage: Bacteria > Pseudomonadati > Pseudomonadota > Alphaproteobacteria > Hyphomicrobiales > Phyllobacteriaceae > Mesorhizobium > Mesorhizobium sp. M7A.F.Ca.AU.002.02.1.1. The sequence continues at coordinate 2,706 of NZ_RZPB01000098.1, forward strand.
CGTTGCCGGCGCGGGCCTGTATCCGACTGGGTGGAAACTACCTGACGATCATGCGCTGCTGATCGCGCTTCTCGGCATAGCTGCCCTTGTCATAGGCGGTTTGTGCCTCGAGCTGTTCCTTGGTGAAGGTCGTGTACAGGTATTTGTTGCCCGCCTTGTCGGTCATGAATTTGAGATTATCCATGCCGACCGCGACTTCCTTCTCGCCAATGCCGAGGAAGCCACCGACATCGACGATCACCGCATCGGCCTTCTTGTCGGGCGCAAGCACGACATCGCCGATCTCGCCGACCTTGGCGTCGTTGGCGCCATAGACAGTCGTGCCCTTGAGGTCATCGGCGCGAATCTCACCAACCGGCATCTCGGTCAGCGTCGACTTGTCGATGGCTGCGGTCTTTGTCTGGTCCGGAGCCGAGGCATCGGGGGTCGTGGGCGCCGGAGCCTGTGCCGTCTTGTCGGACGGAGCGACGGCAGGGGCTGCGGCGGGCGCGACTGCTGCCGGCGCATTCGAAGCCGTCGTTGCCGGCGCAGGGTCATAGGCCTTGCGGTTGAAATCCGGCTGCGCCTGCAATTCTTCCTTGGTGGTCTGGGCGACCAGCCAGCGGTCGCCATTCTTCTCGGCCCACTGCGCCTTCGAGAAGTCATAGGTGACGTTCTTGGCGCCAAGGCCTAGGAAACCGCCGACGCCGATGACCAAGTACTGCGCCTTGCCATCCTTGGTCAGCACAATGTCGTTGACGTCGCCGATGTTCTGGGCGTCATCGCCGGTGCCGTTATAGACGTTTTCCCCGATGATGTTGGTGGCGAGATTGCCGTCGGCGCGCTTGACTGGTTCTGCCGAAGCGGCGTTCATGTCGACAGGCTTTTGCGCTGTGTCCGTCGTCGCGGGTGCTGCCGGCGCTGTTGCGTCGGTCGATGCCGCAGGTGCTGGGGTCGGGCTGTAAGGCTTTTTATCGAATTCTGCCTGCGCCGTCAGTTCGTCCTTGGTCGTCTGGGCCACCAACCAGCGGTCGCCATTCTTTTCGGCCCACTGCAGCTTGCCGTAATCGAAAGCAACGCTTTTGGCGCCGACACCCAGAAAACCGCCGACGTCGATGACAACGGATTTCGCCTGCCCATCCTTGTCGAACACGACGTCGCTGACCTTGCCGATGTTTTCGGCATCGTCGCCGGTGCCGTTGTAGACGGACTCACCGATGATGTTGGTGACGATGCTGCCCTCTGCGCGTGCCACAGGAGCGGCGGCGGGCTCCTGGACGGCGGGCGTGGCAGGCGCCGTATTTGTTGCGTTCTGCGCATAGGCGCCGGTCGCGACAAAGGTTGCGAGCGCCGTCGTGGCTAAAAGATTGCGGATCATGGTAGTCTCTCCTCGTGCCTGATCTCATGCGCCGCGTCTCCTTGGGGAACGCGGCATCTGCAGGTTCACAACGTCGTGACCGGGTCAGTTGTTCCGACAAAGCGCTGCGGTCCGGGAACGAAACCACGGAAATTATTGAGCCGCTGGGGTAGTCACCCCGTGGCAAGAGGAACCTTTCTGTCGACGCCGCGTTTCAGCCGTTGGCTGGGTATATCCCGGCCGCCATTTGGCTGACCTGGTGGAGCGGGGCATGAGATTTGCAGCGGTGCTGAACCGGGACGGCGGCACTTTGCGCACCACCGACCTCGCCGCTTTCTCCGACAGGATGCATCAGACGCTGGAAACGGCAGGCCACTCGCTCAGCATCGAAATTGTCGCCGGCAAGGATGTGGTGGAGACGCTGGACAACGCCGCTTCGCGTCGCTCGGTCGACATCGTGCTGGCGGGTGGCGGCGACGGGACCATTTCCGCCGCGGCCGCCCGACTGATGGGCACGAAGAAGGCGCTTGCCATATTGCCAGCCGGCACCATGAACCTGTTCGCACGCGGGTTGGGCATTCCGCAGTCGCTCGACGGGGCGCTGAAATCCTTCGCCGACGGCGAAATCATTGCTGTCGATGTGGCGACGGCCAATGGCCAACCTTTCGTGCACCAGTTCTCGATCGGCATGCACGCGAAGATGGTGCAACTGCGCCAGAAGATGGAGTTCGGTTCGCGGTTGGGAAAGATCCGCGCCTCGGCCAAGGCGGCTTGGGCAACGATCAACAATCCACCTGCGATGAATGTGACGCTCAGCATCGGCGATGCCGAAATGGCGGCACGCATCACCGGCATCGGCATCACCAACAACTTATTCGGTGAAGGCCATCTGCCTTATGCCGACAATCCTGCGGGCGGCGTGCTCGGTGTCTATGTCACGGTGGCGAAGCAGCGCGCCGAACTGGTCAAGTTCTTCTTCAACATGGCGCGCGGCAAATGGCGCGACAACGAACATGTCGAAATCCACCAGACAAACAGAACGGTGCTGAAAATCCATTCGGGCAGCCGCAAATTTCGCGCCGTCATGGACGGCGAACTGGTCAGGCTTGACCGTGAAACGGTAATCGAGATTCAGCCTGGCGCACTGAATGTATTGGTTCCGGCGAGCGCGGCCCAGTCGAGAGCCGCCTGATGAGGTGCGGCGCAACGGACAGGCCCGCTTTACCCGGCAGGAGCCTGCTCGGTGGTGTTGGGCGGTGTGGGGACATGCTGTTCATCGCTGTTAGGCGCCTTGATCAACACACCATAGATCTCGGCAATGCCCCATGCAGCAAACACCAGAAGCAGTGCGGCGATCAGGATCCGAAATCCATGCCAGCCCCATCGCCCCTGCCGCGCCTTGTTTTCTGGAATGATCTTGGCCATGCTCGATCCCTGTCTCATTCTGCACCAACTGGCGCGCCCGGCAAATCATGGTCGGGTAACGGTTCCTCGCTAGGATGGTTCCGGAAAAGCGTGCTGGCCTTGCACCAGCGCAAGCATGCGGCGACGAAGACCGGGACGAGGCAATTGGGGTGATTGGCAAGACGCAAACAGCACCCGATCTGCCGGCCGAAGTTGCGCTAGCAGTCATGGATATCGACCGGCTGGCCGTGCTGCACGGATTGGAGATGCTGGATACGGCGGCCGACCCCGATTTCGACCGCGTCAGCAGCCTTGCCGCAGCGGTGATGCAGGTGCCGATGGCCCTGGTCACACTCGTCGACCTTGAACGGCATTGGTTCAAATCCTGCTTCGGCCTGGACGAGACCGAAACCGCGACCAACGTCTCCTTCTGCGCCCATGCGATTGCCGCCGGCGACGAGCCGATGGTGGTCGTGGATGCAACGGCGGACCCCCGTTTCAAGACCAACCCGCTGGTCACCGGAAAGCACCATGTCCGCTTCTATGCCGGCGCGCCGATGATCGTGGCAGGTGCCCGCATCGGCACGCTGTGCGTGCTCGACCGCGAGCCGCATGGTTTTCCATCCCGAACCGAGCTCGACCAGTTGAAGGCGCTCGCCGGCCTGGCCGCCAGCCTGTTCACCCTAAAGGACGCAACCCGCAGCGGCGCGATCGCCGAGGCCGCACTTGCGCGCGAGGAAAAACGACGCGCCATCGCACTCGATGCGGCCTCGCTCGCCAGCTGGGCATGGGATATCCGCACCGATGTCATCGAATGCGACACATTGATGTCGGAGCTGTTCAACCTGCCGCGCTCCAACCGGCTGCGCGCACGCGACATCCTCACCGCCATCGATCCGCGCGACGTCTACCAGACCGAAACCCGCTTTCGCGACGCCTTGACCGGCAGCGACGACTATTTCGGCGAATACCGGGTGAAGGGCTTTCACCCGCCGCGCTGGCTCGCCACGCGCGGCCGTGTGATCGAGCGTGACGGCGACGGCAAGCCGACATTGATCTTCGGCGTCAATTACGACATCTCCGAGCGCAAGCTCGGCGACGAACGGCAACGGCTGCTGCTGCGTGAACTCAACCATCGCGTCAAGAACACTCTGGCGACCGTCCAGGCGCTGGCAACCCAGACCGTGCGCCATGCCCGCCAGCCAAGCCAGTTCCTCGAGGCCTTCGGCGCCAGGCTTCAGGCCTTGGGCATCGCCCACAATCTGTTGTCGGACCGCGAGTGGCGTGGCATCGGCATCAGTGAACTCGTCCAGATCGAGGTCAGACCTTTCGAAACGGCCGAGCAGCCGCGCATGACGATCTCCGGCGACGACCTGCTGCTGTCGCCCGACCAGGCCGTCGGGCTTGGCCTGATCCTGCATGAACTCGCCAGCAACGCGCTGAAATATGGCTCGCTGTCGGTGCCGTCAGGCAGGGTCGACCTCGGCTGGAGGACGCAAGGCAGGAAGGATGCCCGGCGTCTTGTGCTGACCTGGCGCGAAAGCGGCGGGCCGCAAGTCGCTCCGCCGGATCGGCAAGGCTTCGGCTCTATCCTCATTCGCCGCAGCCTGGCCAAGGTCATTTCCAGCGAAGTGACCCATGAATTCCGGCCGGAAGGCGTGTTTGCCGAAATATCGATGCCCCTGGAAGAGCTGTCGAAGTGATCTCCCAACAGCTCTATGTCCGCTCGCTCTCATCCGGATCGTCGGATTTCACATTCTCGCGGTAGATGGCGTAGGCCGCGAGCGCCACGGCCGGCCCCAGAATGGCGCCGAGACCGCCTTTTCCCTTGAGCAGGCTCGGCAGCACGGCGAGTGCGGCGGTGACGCCGATCGCCTTCATGTCGGCATTGCGGCGCTGCGCCCGGCGCCGGGCGCGCGAACCTGCGGATATCCGGTAGATCAGCAGGATAAGTCCGGCGAGCACTAGGAAACCGGCGCCAAACCCGAGCGCGGCGGCAAGCGAGCCGTAGCGCATCGCCGTCCAGATATAGGCGGCCCCGACCAGAAAGCCGAGACCGCAAAGCGCAGCGGCCATGGCGATCACATAGACGATTGCCGCCGTGCGCGCCCGGTGAACGGCGGCCACGGTTTCCCCCGAGGCGAGGCCCGAGATCAGGGTTGCCAACATTCCCATCTGTAGCGCGACTAGCGACGCGCGATGAGCGCGAAAAGGAAGCCGACGCCAGCGGCGATTGCCAGTGACGTCACCGGCTTTTCACGCACGCTTGCCATCATCTGCGCTTCGATGTCCTTGGCATTGCTGCGCAAGCTGTCAAAGGCTGCTTCGCCCTGCGCGCGCAACTGCTCGACCCCTTCTGTCGCTGCACGGCGCGCGGTGCCATAGCCATGCTCGCCGGTCTTGGCCAGTTGTTTGGTGAGCTTGTCGATGTCGGCCTTCAACTGCCTGATGTCGGCTTCCAGGTCCGCATTTGCACGGGCGTCGGTTGCGGTCTTTCCTGCGGCAGTGGCCATGGCTTAACTCCTTGTGATTGCTCGGTTTCAAACGCGCTGCGCACCTCATGGTTCCGCCACTGCGGACAAAGTAGCCGAAAACGCATCGGCGCGCACCCGATCCGCCGGCTTCGCAAAAAGACGCTTCCTCAGATTAGTGGCCGGCGCGCCTCGCCCAGCCCTTCCCAGCCGGCGAGCCGCTTGAGCCCTTCATTGTCGGAGACCGCGCAGCCGCCGTCGCGCCAGACGATCAGCTTGCGATCCATCAGCTTGCGGATCGTCTTGTTGGTGTGAACCAGCGACAGGCCGAGCGTATCGGCAATGTGCTGCTGCGTGATCGGTATCTGGACGGATTGGCTGCCATTCAGTCCGACGACCTTGGCCCGGCTGCCGATGAAGGCGATGAGATAGGCGGCGCGCTCGATCGCACTGCGGCGCCCGAGGCTGAGCAGATTCTCGTCCAGCATCCGCTCCTCGCGCGATGCGATCCAGGTGATGTCGTAGGCCAGCCCGGGATGATTGCGGTACAGCTCGTGCAGATATTCGCGCTCGAAAACACACAGCAGCATCGGTGAGAGTGCCTCGACGGAATGCTGCATCTCGCCCATCACACTGCCTTGCAGGCCGATCAGATCCCCGGGCATGAGATAATTGAGGATCTGGCGACGGCCGTCCCGCAGCAGCTTGTAGCGAAACGCCCAGCCGGAGAGCACGGTGTAGAGATGGGCGCTATGGCTTCCCTCCACCAGCACCGTGTCGCCCTTATCGACCGCGAGTTCACCCTTCTTGAATTTGCTGATGAAGGCCAGCTCCTGTTCTTCGAAGTCGCGGAAAACCGGCAACGGCCGCAATGGGCAGTTCTCGCAAGGATATTGGCGGCTGGAGAAAGCGTTATTGTTCTGGACTGACATTTCGCCCCCTTCGAAAGCCCGCTCGACCCCCTTCGAAAGCCGCTCTTGGAGAGCCGCGTTTCAACGCGTTGCAAGGATTGAGGTTCCGCCCGCTGGCCACATGTCTTTTTTAAATGACATCAAGCCAATTAGCGATCATGACTCCGGCGTTTCAAGGAGTCTTTGCCTGTGCCCACATTGCTTGACGGATTGCGGATTCTCGTTTTGGAGGACGAATTTCTCATCGCCATGGATGTCGAGCAACTTTGCCGCGATCATGGCGCCGATGAGGTGGTGATCGCCCGTGACCTGACCGAGGTCGATGGCCGGGAAGTCGCCACGCGATTCGATGCAGCCATTGTCGACTTGATGCTGGGCGGCGCCTCGACGATCGATTTCGCTTCCGGGCTGCGCGCGGCAGGCATACCTTTCGTGTTTGCGTCCGGCTATTCGGATGCCGATGAAATCAAGGCATCGTTTCCGGGCGTCAGGCTGGTTGGCAAACCCTACTCAGGCGAAGACCTGGTGCAAGCGGTCGCGGCGGCCTGCGGACGCGCTTGAGACGCGATCGCGGTCAGCTCGCCGGCGAACTCGTTACCTGGGCCGAAATCGCGTCCGGACCATACTCGTCCTCACCTGATATTTTCAGGATCTCCTGCAAGCGGGTACGGGCTCGGCTGACGCGGCTCTTGATCGTCCCCACCGCGCAGCCGCAGATCTCCGCGGCCTCCTCGTAGGAGAAACCAGATGCGCCGATGAGGATGATGGCTTCGCGTTGGTCCTCCGGCAACTGCTCCAGCGCCCCGCGAAAGTCCTTCAGGTCGAGTTGACCGTGCTGGGCCGGATGAACGGCAAGCCTGGCCGTCATGATACCGTCGCTGTCCTGCACTTCGCGCCCGCGCTTGCGCATTTGCGAATAGAACTCGTTGCGCAGGATGGTGAAAAGCCAGGCCTTGAGATTGGTGCCGGGCTGGAAGCTCTCATGCTTGTCCCAAGCCTTGACGAGTGTTTCCTGGACGAGGTCGTCGGCTTTATCGGCATTTTGCGTCAGCGACACGGCAAACGCGCGCAGACTTGGGATTGCCCCAAGCAGATCAGTCTTGAAGCCTTGTGAGACCGCGGCCATGCCTCAGTCCTTCTTCTGTGCGGGTTCAGCCTGTTCCAGTTGGCTAAGCAACTGGGAAAAGCGATCCGGCACATCGTCGGAGACCAGCGCGTCGTAATATTGTTTGAGTTTGCGTCCGATTTCGGAGTTCGGCCCAAGAGCGTCACCAGAACCGTTCCGGCGCCTGCTCTCGGCGCCAGTCAGAATATCTTTCGTCATATCCTTCATTTTGCCCTTGTATTCCCAGCGCTCAAGCCGCTCTTACCGTACTCAACACAACGCAAGCGGCGCCCTCGTCTGGTTGCCCATCCCCACCACAAACGCCACTCCCCGGCTTTTGTTCCGTCGAGGTGGAACTTTTTCAAAAAATCCGCGTTATCACGGCTTGCAGTCAGCTTGACCTGCTACGCAATCGCGTCATTCTGAGGGAGACGTCTTACCATGAGCTTATCCGCCACCATCGCACCACATCTGCCCTTCCTGCGCCGCTTCTCGCGGGCTGTTTCCGGGTCGCAAGAGAGTGGTGACGCGCTGGTCGCTGCGATGCTTGAAGCCATCATCGCCGATATCGAGATATTTCCCGAAGCATCGAGCGACCGCATCGCGCTGTACAAGGTTTTCGCCAAGCTTTTCACATCGGTCGCCATCCGCGTTCCACAGGAACAGGCGCAATCGGCGTGGGAACAGCGCACCGCCGCCAATCTGAATGCGATCGCGCCGCGGCCCCGTCAGGCCTTCCTGCTCGTGGCGGTCGAAGGCTTCAGCGAGGAGGAAGCGGCTGAGATCCTTGACGTCGGTGACCAGGAGTTTTCAGAGCTGCTTGCGCAGGCGAGCAACGAGATATCCCGTCAGGTGGCAACCGACGTTCTGATCATCGAGGATGAACCGCTGATCGCCATGGATATCGAAGAAATGGTCGAGAGCCTGGGGCACCGCGTCGTTGGAACGGCGCGCACCCATGCCGAGGCAGTGATGATGTTCGGCAAGACGCGGCCGAAGATGGTGCTGGCCGACATCCAGCTTGCCGACGGCAGTTCCGGCATCGAGGCCGTGAACGAAATCCTGTCATCGACGTCGGTGCCGGTCATCTTCATCACCGCCTTCCCCGAGCGCCTGTTGACTGGGGAACGACCGGAACCGGCCTTCCTGGTCACCAAGCCGTTCAATCCCGACATGGTCAAGGCGCTGATCAGCCAGGCACTGTTCTTTGACCGGCAGGCGAAAGCCGCCGCATAGTCGGGAATTGGGAGTGGAGGAATTGACGAACCCAAGGCGATAGCCTCGCTCCCGAATCTCTCCAGATGATCAATTCGTCACTTCGTGCCGCCTGATGCACCCGGGCGGCGACGGTGAATTCCTGCGGTTCCGCTCGAACGATTTGCAAGCACGGTCTTTTTCGGCAAAGGGTGGGAACAAACCGCAACCACCCACGTTTTCATCGCACCATTCGAAGGAGATGGATCATGCTTTACTGGGCGCTCGTATTTCTCGTCGTTGCCATCATCGCCGGCGCGCTTGGTTTCGGCGGCATCGCCGGTACCTCCGCCGGCATAGCGCAGATATTGTTTTTCATCTTCCTCGCCTTCCTGGTCATTTCGCTTCTTGCGGGCCTGTTCAAACGGGCTTCGTAAGGACGGACGGCCGAACACTGGAAGCCGCACCCCTCAAACGGTTTCCAGCCACCGCCGGGCGGTGTCCCTCAAAGGACGCCGTCCGGCGGACCGTTTTTGGCGGCGGGTTTTCCGGAAACCTGTTTGGAACCCATTCAACGATGAGCCGTTCAGCCTGAATTGGGTGGACAGATTGGCCGATGGGTTCCAGGACCGGAAACAGGAAAGACGCCGTGCAAAGCGATGAAGTCATCGCCCTCCATCCCGCCGACAGCGGCATGCAGCTCGGCCGTGCTCTTCTTCACGCGTTGCACAATGCCGGCATTTCCGTTCTCTACCAGGATCGCGAGATGAAAACCGTATGGGCGCGCAACATGCGTGCGCCCTGGGTTTCGGACACCGCCGACAGCATCGGCATCCTGCCGGAGGCGCAGGCCGACCGCATCGGCGCGGCCAAGCGCGACGTCATTGCATCCGGCAACCCCCAACGTCTCGAGATCAGCGTTCCCGTCGAGGATGGCAGCCGCTGGTTCGAGGTGTGGATCGATGCCGATCACGGCGATGGTGGCACCGTGCAAGGCGTCGTCACCACGATGGTCGAGACGACGGAGCAGAAGCGCCGCGAGCAGACCCTGACGACGCTGTTGCGAGAGGTGAGCCATCGCTCGAAAAACCTGCTGGCGATCATCCAGAGCATAGCCACCCAGACCGGCCGCTACTCCGACAGCATCGGCGATTTCCTGACACGCTTTCGCGGCCGGCTGCAATCGCTGGCCTCGTCCCAGGATCTCGTGACCTCTTCCAACTGGCGGGGTGCAGCACTTCGCGAACTCGTATCGGGCCAGGTTGGCCGCTATGGCGGCGATCCGGTTCGGAGCCTGAGGTTTCAGGGGGCAAACCCCTATCTCAATCCCAACGCTGCCTTGCATATCGGCCTTGCGATGCATGAACTCGCCGTCAATTCGGTGAGCTAC
>NZ_RZPB01000990.1:0-1872 GCF_003998535.1 Mesorhizobium sp. M7A.F.Ca.AU.002.02.1.1
ACGTAAGGCCCGTATTTGCCGTCGCGCACGACGATCTTGCCGCCGCCATCGGGGTGGTCGCCGAGCTCCTTGAGCGCAGCGGCCGTGCCGCCATTGCGGCCACCCTTGCCCTTCAGCTGCTTCTCGGCGATCACCGACACGGCGCGGTTGAGGCCGATCGAGAACACGTCCTCGATGCTTTCGAGATTGGCATAGGTGCCGTCATGCAGCACGAACGGACCGTAACGGCCGAGCCCGGCCGAGATCATCTTGGCCGTTTCCGGATGCTGGCCGACATCGCGCGGCAGCGACAGCAGCGCCAGCGCCTTTTCGTGGTCGATCGACTCTGCCGTCCAGCCCTTGGGCAGGCTGGAGCGCTTGGCTTCCTTGCCGTCGCCGCGTTGCAGATAGGGGCCGAAGCGGCCGCTGCGCAGCGTGATTTCCTCTGACGTATAGGGGTCCTTGCCGATGACCTTGGTGCCGTCTTCGCCGCCGCCATTCTCGCCATTGGAGTTGGCGGCATCGCCGAGCTGGCGGGTGAAGGAGCATTCGGGATAGTTGGAGCAGCCGACAAAGGCGCCGAACTTGCCGAGCTTCAGCGACAGATTGCCGGTGCCGCATTTCGGGCAGATGCGTGGATTCGAACCGTCTTCGCGCGCGGGGAACACCAGCGGCGCCAGCTCTTCATTGAGCGCATCCAGCACGTCGGTGACGCGCAGTTCCTTGATGTCGGCGACGGCGCCGGAAAAATCCTTCCAGAAATCGCGCAGCACGTCCTTCCAGGCGAGCTTGCCGTCCGAAATCTCGTCGAGCTTTTCCTCGAGGGACGCGGTGAAGTCGTACTCGACATAGCGCTTGAAGAAGCTTTCGAGGAAAGCCGACAGCAGCCGGCCCTTGGCCTGCGGCACCAGCCGGCGCTTGTCGATGGTGACATAGTCGCGGTCCTCGAGCGTCTTCAGGATCGCCGTATAGGTAGAAGGCCGGCCGATGCCGAGCTCTTCCAGCTTCTTGATCAGCGACGCTTCGGAGTAACGCGGCGGCGGCTCGGTGGTGTGCTGGGTGGCGTTGATCGCCTGGCGGGCAAGCTGCTCGCCGGCACGGATCTCGGGCAGGCGACGATTTTCCTCGTCTTCCGCATCGTCGTCCTTCTGGTCGGTGTATGCGGCGATGAAACCGTCGAACCGAACGACCGAACCGATGGCACGCAGCTCCGCGGTGCGCGATCCATTGACCGCCTCGATCTCGGCGGTGGTGCGCTCGATTTCGGCCGGCTGCATCTGGCTGGCGATGGCGCGCTTCCAGATCAGCTCATAGAGCCGCATCTGGTCGGAATCGAGATATTGCCTGACCGATGCCGGGGTACGCATGAAATCCGTCGGGCGGATCGCTTCGTGCGCTTCCTGGGCGTTCTTGGCTTTGGCCGTATATTGGCGCGGCTTTTCCGGCAGGTATTTCGGACCGAATTCCTTGGCAATGGCATCGCGTGCGGCGTCGATCGCCTCGGGTGCCATCTGCACGCCGTCGGTTCGCATATAGGTGATCAGACCGGTGGTCTCGCCGCCGATCTCCATGCCTTCATAGAGGCGTTGCGCCACCTGCATGGTGCGGCTGGCCGAGAAGCCGAGACCCGACGAGGCGGCCTGCTGCAGCGTCGAGGTGGTGAAGGGCGGGCCGGGATTGCGCTTGGTCGGCTTGGCTTCCACCGACACCGCCTTGAAGGTCGCGCCTTCGAGCATCGACTTGATGTCGTCGGCCTGCGCCTTGTTGGAAATGTCGAGCTTTTGCAGCTTCTTGCGATCGAAGGCGGTCAGCCGCGCTTCGAAATTCTCGTTGCGCGGCGTGCCCAGCAGTGCAGCGATCTGCCAGTATTCCTCGCGGATGAAGCGCGCGATC
>NZ_RZPB01000991.1:0-1867 GCF_003998535.1 Mesorhizobium sp. M7A.F.Ca.AU.002.02.1.1
CTCCGTGAGCGACAGCCGCCTTCGGCAGTAGATGCCGGCCGCGTCCCGCTCGTAGCCAAAAGCAACCGCCTGCTGGGCGTTCGGCAACTTTAGTGCTCCGACTGTGCCTCCCAGATGGGCCATATAGAAACGACCGAGCTGATCTCGGGCGTTGCCGATACCAGCTGGCATCACATCATTCGAGGCAAGTAGCAATCGGGTGGTCTCAAAGCCGCCGGCGGCTACAATGTAATGGCAAGCCGTGACCTCACGCTTTGTGCCCTTCAAGTCAACACAGTCGATGTGGTGGACGCAACGCCCGTTCGGCGCCAGGCGAATTCCCGTCGCCGCAGCGTTTAACCAGATGTGGATATGACGCGAAGTCCGCAGCAACCCGGAAAGCCGTTTCCACACGTTGGTTGGTCGACTAAACCGCTCCAGGCGGGTCCTGAACAAATCGCCGTCGACGCCCTCGAATAGTTCAACGCGAGAACCAGGCAACGCGCTTGTTGGATCGTAGTCGTAAGACCCGACCTCGATCACCTCGTGCGCCCGACGGTAGTAGGGCAGCAGGGTTTCATAGGTGATCGGCCAGCCCGAATTGCACACCCATTCCCGCTTCTGGAAGTCGATGCCATCGAACGGCACGCAGCGGCCACCCCATGCTCGGCTCGATCCTCCCAGCGCTCGTATCCGGAAATTCTGGACAGGCGGGTGGACGAGGGGATCTGCGACAATGCCGTGGTAGAGCTCCTGCGATCTCTTGGTCTGCCACCTGCCGCCCGCTTCCAGAACGCAGACGCGTAGCTTTGCATTTTCGAGCGCCGCGGCAATGGCCAGGCCGACAGTGCCACCTCCGACAATGCAGATGTCGTAGGCAAGTCCGTCGCCCGCTGCGGTGAATTGAGCGATCAACGTTCACTCCGGATTTGTTCGATCCCCGAAGGCACGCTCCCACCCTTCGCGCCCGGCTTGGGCGAAGCAGGTAGCGCGCGAGGAGCAGTTGGCAACCACCCGATTGATCGCATTTGAAGCGCCGGCGCAAAAGAGGTGGCTTTGGTGGCGAGGTCCGTGACGACTTCAAGGGGCCCGAACCGGAAGAGTTTTTGTTGCGACCACCCTCAAAGGGCATGGTTATGGTGAACGCACTTCTCAGCCTGAGTTCGGTGGTGGTATTCCGGTTCCATTCGCGAGATTTCCCGCCCATGGCTCGCCGACAGACACGCTGTTGGCTCCGGCTGAAGCCTTGCCTCTGCTTGCGAGGTTGCCATGGCGATCCGGAACCTCGAGGCATGTGGAGAGTTGTCCAGCAGCCGGAGATCCAAGCCATGGCGCTACCAGATGCCAGTTCCGGCGCGGCCGCGCAGCCGAAACGCTCTAGCAAGCCGGCAATCCCATCGCCGCACGCCACAAGGCTTCCGGAGCAGGATTATCGATAGACGGGCGCCCAACGATATGAAGGACAATGGCCCATGAACGTCGCCAACCTGCAATTGGAAGGTTTGCTTATGGCGGTCGCTGCCGTCAATAACGCCTTGGTCCGGAGGGGCCTTCTTTCGGTTGATGATATCGATATGGCTTTGAAAACCGCGGAGGCCTCGTTCACGGCTGATGAGCGCCTCTTCGAGGACATGTCGCCCGCCAACCGGGACGCAGTCTGTTTTCCTTTGCGGCTTTTGCGGTTGGCTAACACCAAACAGTTCGAAGCGGGTGTGCCACCGTTTGCCGAGCTGGCCAGGCAAGTCGGGATAACCAAGCAGCCCTACAACGATCAGATGTGAAGGGAGGAAGACAGGCAGGTGCAGGAAATCGTCGTGGTCAACAAGGTGGTCGAATTCCGGGGAGAGGCGGTGACCGCATACCGTGACGGTCACGCACACTGCAATGC
>NZ_RZPB01000992.1:0-1867 GCF_003998535.1 Mesorhizobium sp. M7A.F.Ca.AU.002.02.1.1
TTCCCTCGCTGCGCGTCGGCGGCCATCACTTCGTCATCATGACCTTCGCTTTCGGCCAATTGCTCGCCATTGTGCTCACCAATGGCGGCGACTATACCGGTGCCGCCACGGGGCTCGACATCGCCGGTCCGGTCACCCTGTTCGGCGCCGACATGAGCGATTTGACGCGCTACTATCTGATGGTGGTGGCTTTCGTCACGGCAGCGGCGGTGGCGAGCTGGGCGATCATCCACTCCTCCTATGGCCGCACGCTGCGCGCCATCCGGGAGCACCAAAAGCTGGCCGCCTCGCTCGGCATCAATGTCGGCCGCCACAAGATCGGCGCCTTCGTCGTCAGCGGCGTCTTTGCCGGCATCTCCGGCGTGCTGTTGGCCTATTTCCTCGGCCACATCTCGCCCTCGCAATTCTCGTCTTTCCCCAGCATCTACCTGGCGCTGATGGTGATGATCGGCGGGGCAAGGCTGATCGAGGGCCCGCTGGCCGGCGGCATCCTCGTCGCCTTCCTGCCGGAAGTGCTCAACCTCGATCCGGTGCAGTCGCGCATCGTCTACGGCGTCTGCCTGATCGCAGTCATCATGCTTTTGCCCGATGGCCTGATCGGCGGTGTCGTGCGGGCGCTTCGCTCGATGTTGGCGGGCAATCCGAAGCGGGAGACGAAAGAGCGCGATACCGCCCCCTCGGAGGCACGGCGGTGAGCCCGATCCTGGCGATCAGCGGCCTGAGCAAGCAGTTCGGCGGTGTCACGGCACTTGGCGGCGTCGACCTCGCCGTCGAAGAAGGCGAAATCCTCGGCGTCGTCGGTCCCAACGGGTCGGGCAAGACGACTTTGTTCAACGTCGTCACCGGCGTTCATAAGCCCAGCGCCGGCAGCGTGCTGTTTCGCGGGAGCGACATCACCGGTCTCAAGCCGCATGCCATATCGCGAGCCGGGATCGGCTACACCTTTCAGCAAGCGATGGCCTTTGCCGGCCTCGGGGTGCTGGAGAATGTCCAGATCGCTGGCGAACATGCGAGGGCAGGCGGCACTGCCAATCCGTGGCCGACACCAGAGGCCCTGCTCGACTTCGTCGGCCTGAAGGCGCTTGCCGGCGAGAAAGCCGGCGTGCTGCCGTTCGGCAGCCTGCGCCTGCTCGGCCTGGCGCTGGCGCTGGCCACGCGGCCGTCGCTGCTTCTGCTTGATGAACCCGCCGCCGGCCTCAACGACCGCGAAACCTCTGCCCTTGTCGGCCTTGTTCGCCAGTTGCCGGGCCATGGCATCACGGTCTGCGTCATCGACCACGACATGAAGCTGATGCAGATGCTGTGCCGGCGCCTTGCCGTGCTCGACTTCGGCTCCAAGATCGCCGACGGGCCGACCGAAAAGGTGCTTGCCGATCCCAAGGTGCTGGACGTCTACCTCGGAGGCGATCTGTGAACCTGCTCGCCGTCTCCGATGTCGTCACCGGCTATGGGCCGACCATCGTCAACCGTGGCGTCTCGCTGACATTGGCCGAAGGCGAAATCGTCACCATCCTCGGACCCAATGGCGCCGGCAAGTCGACGCTGCTCAAGGCTATCGCCGGG
Organism: Mesorhizobium sp. M7A.F.Ca.AU.002.02.1.1; assembly: GCF_003998535.1. Classification (NCBI taxonomy): domain Bacteria; kingdom Pseudomonadati; phylum Pseudomonadota; class Alphaproteobacteria; order Hyphomicrobiales; family Phyllobacteriaceae; genus Mesorhizobium; species Mesorhizobium sp. M7A.F.Ca.AU.002.02.1.1. Next base: position 1,564 of record NZ_RZPB01000992.1, read on the forward strand.
CTGATCAAACCCCGCTCGGGCAACATCGCTTTCGACGGCGCCGACGTCACCGGGTCCGCCGCCGATGTGATGGCCAGGCGCGGCGTCGTGCTGGTGCCGGAGGGCAGAAAAATCTTCGTCGAGATGACGGTCGAGGAGAATTTGCGCCTCGGCGCCTATGCGCGCCGCGACGAGGCGGCCGTCGAGGCCGACTTCCAGACCATGCTTGCCTTCTTTCCGATCCTCGCCACCAAGCGCCGCGACCGGGGCGGCTCGCTGAGCGGCGGCCAGCAGCAGATGCTGGCGATCGCGCGCGGGCTGATGA
>NZ_RZPB01000993.1:0-1862 GCF_003998535.1 Mesorhizobium sp. M7A.F.Ca.AU.002.02.1.1
GTGGGATGCGGCGGTGTTCATCCAGCGGATCAAGACGCTGCTGGAAACGCCGGCGCTGATTTTCGTGGATTGAGGGGATGAGAACGGTCGCAAGGGCTCCCTCACCCGGATTGCCAAAACCGAATTGCGAAGGGCAATTCGGGGCAATCCGACCTCTCCCCGAGGGGAGAGGAGGTCGCCGGCGTCTGTGCTCGCCTCTTCTCCCCACCGGGGAGAAGGTGGCCGCGAAGCGGCCGGATGAGGGGGCCTTCGCCACCAGAAAGAGCGTGCCATCATGAAAGAAATCTCCTGCAAGCTGCTCGTCATCGGCGCCGGGCCGGGCGGCTATGTCTGCGCCATCCGGGCCGGACAGCTCGGCGTCGATACGGTGATCGTCGAGGCCGGCAAGCCGGGCGGCACCTGCCTCAATGTCGGCTGCATCCCGTCCAAGGCGCTGATCCATGCGGCGGAGGAGTTCGAGAAGGTGTCGCACATGGCGGGCGGCAAGAGCCCGCTCGGCATTTCGGTCACCGCGCCGACGCTCGATCTTGCCCGGACCGTCGCCTGGAAGGACGGCATCGTCAGCCGGCTCAACAGTGGCGTCGCCGGCCTGCTCAAGAAGGCAGGCGTGAAAACCGTGCATGGCTGGGCGAGCTTTCGCGACGGCAAGACGGTCGCGGTCGAGACCGAGACGGGCGTGCAGGTGATCCGGGCCGAAACGATCGTCATCGCCTCCGGCTCGGCGCCGGTGGAGCTGCCGTTCCTGCCGTTTGGCGGTCGGGTGATTTCGTCAACCGAGGCACTGGCACTCAGCGACGTGCCGAAAAATCTCGCGGTCGTCGGTGGCGGCTATATTGGGCTGGAACTGGGCATGGCATTTGCCAAGATGGGCGCTGAGGTGACCGTGATCGAGGCCTTGCCGCGCGTGCTGGCGCAGTATGATGCCGAGCTGACCCGGCCGGTGGTCAAGCGGCTCACCGCGCTCGGCGTCGAGGTGATGCTGGGCGCCAAGGCCAAGGGGCTTTCAACCAAGGGTGACGCGTTGCTGGTCGAGACCTCGGACGGCAAGAGCGCCAAGGTCGCCGCCGAAAAAATCCTGGTCACGGTCGGGCGCAAGCCGGTGACCGAAGGCTGGGGGCTCGAGCAGATCGACCTCGACATGGCCGGCAAATTCATCCGCATCGACGACCAGTGCCGCACCTCGATGCGCGGCATCTTCGCCATTGGCGACGTCACCGGCGAGCCGATGCTGGCGCACCGGGCGATGGCGCAGGGCGAGATGGTCGCCGAGATCGTTGCCGGCCACAAGCGCAGCTGGGACAAGCGTTCGATACCCGCCGTTTGCTTCACCGATCCCGAACTGGTGACCGCTGGTCTTTCGCCGGAAGAAGCCAAGGCGCTCGGCGGCGAGATCAAGATCGGCATGTTCCCGTTCGCGGCCAACGGCCGGGCGATGACGAAGCTGGGCGAGGACGGCTTTGTCCGCGTCTTGGCCCGCGCCGACAACCATCTGGTGCTCGGCATCCAGGCGGTCGGGCAGGGTGTGTCGGAACTGGCGGCGGCGTTCGGGCTGGCGCTGGAGATGGGCGCGCGGCTGGAGGACATCGCCGGCACCATCCACGCGCATCCGACGCAGGGCGAGGGATTCCAGGAAGCAGCGCTGAAGGCGCTGGGACACGCGCTGCATATTTAATTCGCGATGGCGCAAAAGCGGTGATGCCGGCGGGACAGCGCCCCCCTCTGTTCTGCCGGACATCTCCCCTCAAGGGGGGAGATTGGCAGTTTCGGGCAACCTGCCTCTTCCAAAACTTTCAAAAATTGGCGAAATCTAAGATGACAGCCGATCTCCCCCCTAGAGGGGGAGATGCCCGGCAGGGCAGAGG
>NZ_RZPB01000994.1:0-1859 GCF_003998535.1 Mesorhizobium sp. M7A.F.Ca.AU.002.02.1.1
AACGTGGTCGCTTGCCACGATCGGCATTCGTCGATCGGTCAACACGATCGAATCGATCGGTCCGGACACGAATGACATTCGTCATTTGCTCCGAATTGGTCCAAACGAACGCCATTGCCCGAGCAATTTTGCCGCGCTAAGTCAGCAGGCATGACCAAGAAGCTCGACATCCTGCGCATCGCCGTCGCCCAGCTCAATCCGACTGTCGGCGACATATCAGGCAATCTCGCCAAAGCCCGCGAGGCGAGGGCGGATGCCGCACGTCAGGGCGCCGATCTCGTGCTCTATACCGAGCTTTTCCTCGCCGGCTACCCGCCGGAGGATCTGGTGCTGAAGCCGGCCTTTTTGAAAGCCTGCGAAAAGGCGGCACAGGACTTTGCCGCCGACACCGCGGATGGCGGTCCCGGCGTCATCATCGGCACGCCGTTGAAGCGCAAGAGCGGCACGCACAATTCGATCATCTTCGCCGACGGCGGCAAGATCATCGCCGAACGCTACAAGCTCGATCTGCCGAACTACGGCGAGTTCGACGAGAAGCGCGTCTTCCAGGCCGGACCCGAGATCCAGGGGCCGGTCAATTTCCGCGGCGTGCGCATCGGAATTCCGATCTGCGAGGACATCTGGGGCGATGTCGATATCTGCGAGACGCTGGCCGAAAGCGGGGCGGAAATCCTGCTGGTGCCGAACGGCTCACCCTATTATCGCGCCAAGATCGATGTCCGCCACCAGGTCGTCATCCGCCAGGTCATCGAATGCGGGCTGCCGATGATCTATGCCAACCAGCTCGGCGGCCAGGACGAGCTGATCTTCGACGGCGCTTCGTTTGCCATTGGCGCCGACAAGACGCTTGCCTTCCAGATGAGCCAGTTCGAGGAAGCGGTCGACGTCACCACCTGGAAGAGACAAGGCGATCACTGGGTCTGCTCGGAAGGGCCGATGTCGAAAATCCCGGACCGGGAGGAGGCTGACTATCGCGCCTGCATGCTGGGCCTGCGCGACTACGTCAACAAGAACGGCTTCAAGAACGTCGTGCTTGGTCTGTCCGGCGGCATCGATTCGGCGATCTGCGCGGCGCTGGCCGTCGATGCGCTCGGCGAGGAACGGCTGCGCGCGGTGATGATGCCCTACCGCTATACCTCGAAGGATTCGCTCAAAGATGCCGAGGATTGCGCCCGCGCTCTCGGCTGCCGCTATGACATCGTGCCCATCTTCGAGCCGGTCGAGGGCTTCCTGCACGCGCTGACGCAGATGTTCGAAGGCACCAAGGAAGGTATCACCGAGGAGAATTTGCAGAGCCGCGCACGCGGCACCATCCTGATGGCGATCTCCAACAAGTTCGGCTCAATGGTCGTCACCACCGGCAACAAGAGCGAGATGTCGGTCGGTTATGCCACGCTCTATGGCGACATGAATGGCGGCTTCAATCCGATCAAGGACCTCTACAAGATGCAGGTCTACGCGCTGTCGCGCTGGCGCAACAGCCACGTGCCGCCGGGTGCGCTGGGCCCCTCGGGCGAGGTGATCCCGAAGAACATCATCGACAAGGCACCGTCGGCGGAATTGCGCGAGAACCAGACCGATCAGGATTCGCTGCCGCCCTATCCGGTGCTGGACGATATCCTCGAATGCCTGGTCGAGAATGAGATGGGTGTCGACGACATCGTAGCGCGCGGCCATGACCGGGCGACGGTGACGCGCATCGAGCACCTGCTCTACATCGCAGAATACAAGCGACGGCAGGCGGCGCCAGGCGTGAAGATCACGAAAAAGAATTTTGGCCGCGACCGCCGCTACCCCATCACCAATCGTTTCAGGGATCGCAGCTAGGTACCGAAAGCGCACGCGGCGCGGCCGGAGAC
>NZ_RZPB01000995.1:0-1858 GCF_003998535.1 Mesorhizobium sp. M7A.F.Ca.AU.002.02.1.1
CCGATGGGGCGGCCGCGTCCCGCCGCCGCCGACCTCGCCCGCCGCATCGCGGCAGAGGCCGGGCTGGCCCAGGACAAGATCGAGGCGTTTATCGAAGCCGAGCGATAGGCCTTCCGGACCTATATGGAAAACCGGCCGATTCGAAGCTCAGCGAAGCAACAACAAAACGAACCCAAGGATCACCGCTCCCAGCAAACCGGCCATTATCGAAACAAAGCCAATTTTCACCAGCAACTGCTCAGGGTGCGGCACCGCACCATGGGATTGATTGGCCGGCCTGTGCCTGCCCGCCGGCGTACCCAGGGCGGCAGCGTTGCGCGGGACTGGAGCCTGCGGCGGGATAAGCGACAGCAATGACAGCCCCGCAACCCTGGCGGAGGCATTGTCATTGGCGGTTGTCGAAGGCGGCAAGAAGGCTCGCAGCGTTTCGGCTTCGGGTTTTGCCTTTCTCGCCACGACTGTTGCCAACGCCGCCTCTTCGCCCGTCTCAAGCTGGGCAAGATAGGCATCGACGATGCCGGCGGATGCGATCTGCTGCGATTTGACGGCCATCGGCGCCGCCGGCAAAATCAACAGCGCCGGCGCTGTCTGCTGCGCGAGCAGAGACGGCGCCGGCGGTTGGACCAGCGCCTTGACCAGTGCCGTCATCACTGGATCAGCCTGCCCCGAGGGCACGGCTTGCGGCGTCATCACTTCCCTAAGCAGGGCGGGAAGACGAGTGGAGGAAACGTCCATTGCGGCCCACCAACTACATTTTTCCGCTTCACAATAAGCGTTCAGCATTGTCTCAGGCTTGTCTCATGCTTGACCTCGCCGGGAATTTATGGCGATGAAATTCTCATGAACCCTGGCGTCCCCGCATGATGAACCGTTTCGAAGGCCCCGGCGGCAAGGAAGCCCGCATCCGCTACCTGGATGGCGACTTCCAGGTTACCAGCCCCGGCGCGTTCGTGCGCTGCGCGGTGACAGGCGAAAGCATTCCGCTCGACGAGTTGAAGTACTGGAGCGTCGCAAGGCAAGAGCCCTATATCAGCGCCACCGCCTCGCTGCGCCGTGAAATCGAGATGCATCCGGAGCTGCGTAAGCGCAGTTAACCCTTCAGCTTGCGCTGGCGCCAGGCATCGAGCGTCTCGTCGATGATGCGCTCGGGAACGTGATCGAGTTCGAAGACCGTGTCGATCTCCAGCACCTCGAGCCGGTCGAGAAAGTCCTGTGACGCGCCGTGGCGCAGCCGGGCGGCGTCCTTGGCGGTGGTGATGAGCACCAGCCCCTCAGTGCGTGCGGTCGCCGCCAGCTCGGCAAGTTCGTCCTCCGCATAGAAATGATGGTCCGGAAACGGCCGCGTCAATGCCAGTTCGCCGCCGGCCTCGCGCACCGTGTCGAAGAATTTCTCGGGATGGCCGATACCGGCGAAGGCGAGGAACCGCTTGCCGGCAAGCCCTGCCTTGCCGCTTGGCTCTGTATGGGCCTCGAAGATCGCCCGGCCGGCGCGTGCCGCCTGGCGGACCACGCTGTCGGCGGCAGTGCCCTCGCCCATTTTCAACAACCCGCTGGTGAAAACCAGCTGGTCGACGATTTTGGCCCTGAGCGGCCCCCCCGGAATGACGCGGCCGTTGCCGATCCCGTAGCGCGCATCGACCACGACCAGCGCATAGTCGATGTGGATGCGGGCGCTCTGGAAGCCATCGTCCATGATCAGGAAATCGCAGCCATTCCGTTCCAGCAGCAGCCGGGCGCCGGCCGGGCGATCTTCGAGGCCCATACAGAGCCAAGCGGCAAGGCAGGGCTTGCCGGCAAGCGGTTCCTCGCCTTCGCCGGTATCGGCCATCCCGAGAAATTCTTCGACACGGTGCGCGAG
>NZ_RZPB01000996.1:0-1854 GCF_003998535.1 Mesorhizobium sp. M7A.F.Ca.AU.002.02.1.1
GAAAGTACACGGCTTTGTGCCGGGCGCCCTGCGCCAGCATGTCGAAGTCAACCGCCGCATCCTGCCCCTCGGCCGTGTCGAGAAGCATCGCCACATCATAGTAACGGCGTGAAAAATACTGAGTGGTCGGAGAGTCGTCGGGACGGTGCGCTTCGGAGTGAAGCGCAGTGACCTTCTCCCAGAACGTTCTGCGCGCCGCCAGCACTGTGACGGTGCAATCCGGATTCTCGAAGAACGCGGGGAAATCGTCAGCTGAATAGGGCCGGATGGTCTTCTGCTCGGTCGGCCAAGGATCGCCGCGCGCACCGAACTCTAGTTTGACGCGCGGGGTGATGTAGGTGACGCCTTGATAGTCCTGACCGGTCAGGGCGGCCGGATAGTGAAAGTTCAGGGTCTGGGGATCGTTGGCGTCGATCTCGAGCGACCAGTTGCCCTTGACCGGCTCGACAAGTTGGACGGCGATCGACTCTCGAAGGGCAGGAAGCATCTTGTTGGCGATGTGCTTTTCGACATCGGCCATGAGCGCGTCGATGAGCTTGGCGGACTGCTTCTTGCTGATCCCTTCCCGCTCTGGATTACGATCGCCATCATAGCCCAGATCGGCGCGGTCGAAGGAGAGGTCAATGTCTTCCGAAAAGCGTCGAATTGCACCATAGGCCTTGGAGAGAGAGGTGCCGCCTTTGAATACCAGAGTGGGCGCATCGCCCTTCTGAAGTTCAAAGAGTCGCTTTAAGGTCCAGCAAACCCAGAAGTCCTTCTCAATGATGATGCTGGCGACGCCACGCAAGGCGCCGGACTCGCCGAAGACAGCCGCCCTTTCGGACGCGTTCTGGCGAGCGAAGCTATCCATTGACCGCGTCCGATGTGGTGTCCGCAATGGCGCGCAGCGTCGAGCGCATCCAGGCCGGAGCCTGAACGGCCGTCGAGGCGAGCCTCTTCTTGTCGCTCGGCGACAGCTGGCGCGACGCGACATGAACGATATCGGCCGCCCGTGACGGCCCCAGATGGTGCAGCGCCTGAACAACAGTCCCCGCCGCACTGCCCGGCGCGATGAGATGCTTGGGCGAAGCGTGGCGGAGATCAACGATGCGCTTTCCGAGCACCACCCGACGGGATGGACCATCAGTCAGGTATGAACTGCGGGCCGGAACCTGAGTCGATAGACCGAGGACATTTGCCGCGCGCGAGCCCGCAACCTGCACCTGAGAGCCTGTCTCTCTGGCCAGAGCCTGGGCAATGTCATCGGGGGCCGGAGAAAGCGGGCCAAGCTTTGGATGCACCTTAGGGAAATCGTAGAGGCCGCGTGCGAGGCGTCGCAGCCTGCCGGCCTTGGCGAGGCGCGAGAGCGCCTGATCGATCGAGTCCCTCCCCCCGAGGTCAAGGAAATCGTTAGGCGTGAAAACGCTACCGCGCCCGGAGCTGCGGGCTCGCATTACGATTCGAGATGGGACAGATGAAACAGCGGTCTTCATATGTCAGAAAATAGCCTATATTTTTCTGACATGCAAGACTGTGAAAGTCACTCATGAGAAGACGGCGAGGCGCTAGGCCACGTTCATTGAAGGGCCCGTTGGGACACGGAGCGGTCACTTCACTCGGACGTTACTCCGACCCCGTCGGCGGGTCCCGTTCGCGATGTCCGAAATCTGTAGCATTTTTCGGAACACGTTTGGTTCCGTCACCATATCAACGTGGCACGATTGTGTGCGGCCCGGGCGGATGCTAAGCGTCGAGGACCCTCTGGCATGGCCTTGCCAGACAAAGCAGACCCAACGGCCGCGCTTAGTCGCCAGTGCCAGAGCGTTGTCGCTCCCTGCTGGCGGCAGTCTTTCTTGCCACGCGCAACTCCTCGAT
>NZ_RZPB01000997.1:0-1852 GCF_003998535.1 Mesorhizobium sp. M7A.F.Ca.AU.002.02.1.1
TGGCCATGTTGGCTTCATAGGTGCCGTGCATGCCGAGCATGCCCATCCAGTTCTTGCCCGATGCCGGATAGGCGCCGAGGCCCATCAGCGTCGAGGTGATCGGGAAACCGGTGAGATCGACCAGTTCGCGCAACAGATGGCTCGCTTCCGGGCCGGAGTTGATGACGCCGCCGCCGCTGTAGATGATCGGCTTCTTGGCGCCCGCCATCAACTCGACCGCCGCCTTGATCTTCTCCAGGTCGCCCTGGACCTTTGGCTGGTAGCTGGTGCGTGGCGCGATCTGCGGCGGGACATAGAATCCCTTGGCGAACTGCACATCCTTCGGGATGTCGACGACGACCGGACCGGGACGGCCGGTGGTCGCGACATGAAAGGCCTCGTGGATGGTGGCGGCGAGCTCGTTGACGTCCTTCACCAGCCAGTTGTGCTTGGTGCAGGGGCGCGTGATGCCGACCGTATCGCATTCCTGAAAAGCGTCCGAGCCGATCAGCGAGGTCGGCACCTGCCCGGTCAGGCAGACCAGCGGGATCGAATCCATCAACGCGTCCTGCAGCGGCGTCACCGCATTGGTGGCGCCCGGGCCGGAGGTCACCAGCATCACGCCGGCCTTACCGGTCGAACGCGCATAGCCTTCCGCCGCATGGCCGGCGCCCTGCTCATGGCGCACCAGTATGTGCTCGACCTCGTCTTGCTGAAAAATCTCGTCATAGATCGGAAGGACAGCGCCGCCGGGATAGCCGAAGACATGCTTGACGCCATTGTCCTTCAGCGCCTGCACCACCATTTCGGCGCCCGTCATCTCGCGCCGCTCGTTCTGTCCGTTGCTCATCGGTCTGGTCCCGTACTGTCGCCATTGGGCGTTTGCTGGTCGTTTAGTCGTGTTTCAGGCAATAAAAAAGGCCCCCGAGGGAGCCTGTGTCTTGCGCATGGGGGGTTTTCGCCCGGCGGTTACACCGCCTTGCCCACGCGCTTTCCTACGAGAATGAGTGCTGTTTTCATGGTGGCGGACACTAAGGGCGGGCAAGGCGACCTGTCAACGGGAAAAATCGCGCCGGCGCGCACAGCGTGCCGGCGCGATTGAGGCGATCAGCGCGGCGCCTTGCAGCGGGAAACGCGCGGATCGCATCTGGACACCTTCCTCGCCTGCATCTTCGCTGGCGGATGGTGAGGTGCCACCCTTGCCGGGCCATGGTGCTGGGGCATGTGCATTGCCATCGCCTGCTGATGCGGCTTCTGTTGTCCGGCACCGCGTGCAGGACGCTGCCCCGAGACCGGCTTGGCCGAACCCGGTTTGGCCGACGATTTGACGACGATACGTCCATCGCCCGCGGTCCTGTCGGCATGCAGCTTGAGCGCATCGGCCTTCGCGCCGTTGCCGGCGGCCATCCGCTTGCGCACAGTGTTGCCAGGCTTCACGACGGCTGGATTGCTCGCTGTCACAGCGCTCGGAGACGTGGCCTTGTCGCCGCTCGCAATCTTGGGGCCATGGCCCGCCACGATTTGCCCGTTCCCATTGGCCGCCTTGGCGGCAGGCATTGCATTGCCGGCAAGCTTCTTGATTTCGGCGCCCCTGGAAGCATCGAGACGTGCACTGGCAAACACGCCTTTGAGCGGAGGAACCAGTTTTGCCGCCTTGATCGATTCCATGACGGGCTTCGGGAGTTGCTGCAGCCGGGGTCCGGCATTGATTGCAACCACCTGGTTGCCAAGCCGCACGCGTGGCGCATTGTTGACCACGACCGTCTGGTTGATGAATGTCGTGTTGCGCACGATGACGACGTTCTCCTGAACCGGCCGCACCACCCTGACCAGATCCACCGCGCCGATCGCCGCCACCGGCACGAAACACCAC
>NZ_RZPB01000998.1:0-1847 GCF_003998535.1 Mesorhizobium sp. M7A.F.Ca.AU.002.02.1.1
CGCTCCGACATGCCCAGCAACTCGCCTGCCTCCATCATCGAAAGATCGCCGCCATTCCAGCGGCTCAATAATCCCGAAACTTCTGCATTCTCCGGTCCTCTAGCCACGCTGCCCGCTTCATCCCCAGCCTCCATTCGCTGGCGATAAAACCGGACAACTCGCGTGCTACCTAATCCGGACAACTCATGTGCTACGACAGCAGTTGCTGAAATACATTGCCGCGATTAAGCATTCGGACTAAAGTCATCCCTTCTCGCAGCGTGCCGCGTCCTCCGGTTTGACACAGGGGTGCCGAATGCGCATGTCCTTGCTTTTCATTTCACTGCTGATTGCACACATCCCGATTGTATCGCATGCCGCCGCCATTCACGACGCCGCCGTGAAGGGAGATGTCGCGGCAATTACGGCAGCGCTCGACGCCGGTGCCGGCGTCGACGAGAGCGATGGAAAAGCAACGCCGCTCTATCTTGCGGTTAGGGGCGGGCATCTTGCGGCGGCAAAACTGCTCATGGAACGAGGTGCCGACGCCAACGTTGCCCCGACGCCGCTTTTGGGACCTCCCCTCATGCCGGCTTTGGCAAAACGCAGGGTCGACTTGATCAATCTGTTGCTGCAGGGGGGCGCAAATCCAAATGCGCAGCGCGGCGGTGAATCCGCCCTTCACATCGCCGTCAGATCCGGCTGTCTCGATTGCGTGAAGGCACTGGTCGAGGCCGGCGCCGATGTGAATGCGAAGACAAAGGACGGCAAGACACCGCTCCACATGGCAAAATTCAAGGGGCAACATGAAGTTGCCGCCTATCTCTTGTCGCACGGCGTCGTCTTGCCAACGCCAGCCCCTATCTCGATGAAATTGTCAAATGCGGATGTCGAGAAAGGCCGAACCTACTTCACCCATGTGTGTCACGGTTGCCACAATGCCGAGCCACAGGGAGAGACCAAGACGGGGCCCAACTTGTGGGGCGTCGTCGGCCGCGACAAGGCATCCATGGCAAGTATGCGTTACTCCGACACATTGCTGGGCTGGGAGGGTGTATGGACGTATGAGGACCTGAACACATATCTCTTCGGGCCCATGCTCACAACGCCGGGCGTCAAGATGGAGACGCCCGGTGTCCCGGACGAGACCGAACGGGTCAACGTGATCGCGTACTTGCGCACACTCAGCGACAAGCCGATTCCGCTGCCCTGAACCCCTACCCTGGTCCCTCCCCAGTATCGCCCCTTTGTAAAAGCGCACTGGGGAAGCCCTGCCAATGCCAGCGCGCAAAAGAAGCCTTTAACGCTTATTCAATTTATCTATTTTAGAATGTGCTAATGCGCTTCTCAATCCTGCTTTTTGGCTGGGCAGCATTTTTCGGTTGGGATTTCGCCGCCAATGATGGCCAAACCATTATTGGCCTTGGCGTGCGAGTTGCCAGGCTATTCCACCTCTCCGGGCTCATTTGAAGTTAGGACGACGTCAGCGCTTCTTCACCTTCGGCGTGATCTCCTCGACCCGCACCTTGTCGCCGATCTCCCTTAGCGAGCGGGTATGTCCGAGGCAGGCTCGTCGAGAAAGGCCCCTGCCCCTTTTTACTAGCTCTCGACGAGCCGTGCGCCGCTTACCCCCGGACGGCAAACGCTGTCGCAGTCTGCCTTGATCGTCAAGCGACTGTTCTGTTCGCGTGTTCGTTAGCTCAATCAGGTTGCGCTAATGTCTCATTCGGTGGACGCGTACGCGTGCGCGCAACTGCAAGCCGTCTCATTCACCCTTCCGCCGTTTCAATTTCGGCATGATCTCCTCGATCCGCGCCTTCAAGCCGTCCTGGGCCATCGCCACCGGTGACGACGCCCATTCCGAACGC
>NZ_RZPB01000999.1:0-1843 GCF_003998535.1 Mesorhizobium sp. M7A.F.Ca.AU.002.02.1.1
GGTTTTTCATCGGCCGCTATTCACCCGCCGACCGCATCTCGGCCGGCGGCGGCGCGCAAGAAGAGGGCGAGGACATCGAGGTTCTGGAAATGCCGCTCGACGAGGCGCTGGCCGGCATCGCCGATGGCCGTATCGTCGACGCCAAGACCATCATCCTGATCCAGCATCTGAAGCTCAATCCGATGCCTGCCTGAAAGGCGCCGGTCCTCCTTCGCCAGGACTTTCGGGTGGCCCGCCACCCGAAGCTCGAAGGGTGGTGCGGATGAAGGGACTCGAACCCCCACGCCTTTCGGCACTGGAACCTAAATCCAGGGCGTCTACCAGTTCCGCCACATCCGCATGGACCGGCAATCCCATGTGGCCATCATTCTGTCAATGTCAGAGACAAGATGTGGCCCAGCGACAAGATGTGGGGCAGGCCCCGAATGCTGGTTATCGCTGGGATGCGAAGACTGTTGAAAATTGGCCTCGCCTGTGACAAAAGGCGTGTCAAATGTGACGGGACGCGACGATCCGCTTCTGCAGAATGTGATAAGAAGTAGGAAAAACAAGAACTTATTCACATTTTGGAACGCAGTTTGGGAGAGTTTGAGCCGGGTTTTCGGTCAAATCGCCAGGTTCCGTACCAAAAGCCATTCCCGGCAAGAATATACCGGCAGGCTGTGAACGGCAGAGGCCGTGGCAGTCTCATTGGTGAAAACAAAGGTTTTACGATGCAGGTCACCGAAACGCTCAACTCCGGTCTCAAGCGAGAGATCAAGATCACCGTGCCGGCCGGTGACATGGAAGCCAAGCTGATGGCGCGGCTTTCGGATGCCCGCAACAAGGTCCGCATCAACGGCTTCCGTCCAGGCAAGGTGCCGGTGCAGCACCTGCGCAAGGTCTACGGCAAGTCGTTCATGGCCGAAGTGGTCAACGAAATCCTCAACGATTCGACTCGTTCGATCATTACCGGGCGTGGTGAAAAGGCTGCCATGCAGCCTGAAGTCATCATGACCGAGGACGAGAAGGAAGCCGAGAAGATCCTGGCCGGCGGCGCCGACTTCGAATTCCGCCTCAACTACGAGATCATCCCGGCGATCGAGATCAAGGACTTTTCCGACATCAAGGTGACGCGCCAGGTGTTCGACGTGCCTGATGCCGAGATCGACGAGCAGGTCCAGCGCGTTGCCGAATCGGCGCGCAGCTACGAGCCGAAGACCGGCAAGGCCGCCAATGGCGACCGTGTCACCATCGACTATGTCGGCAAGATCGACGGCGAGGCCTTCAATGGCGGCGCCGGCACCGATCAGCCGCTGGTGCTAGGCTCGAAGGAATTCATCCCCGGCTTCGAGGATCAGCTTGTCGGCGCCAAGGCCGGCGACGAAAAGCAGGTCACCGTGACTTTCCCGGAAAACTACCAGGCGGCGCATCTGGCCGGCAAGGAAGCGACCTTCGATGTCACGGTCAAGGAAGTGTCCCAGCCCGGCGCGCTGGAAATCAACGACGAGACCGCCAAGAACCTCGGCCTGGAGTCGCTGGAGCGCCTGCGCGACGTCGTGCGCGGCCAGATCGAGAACCAGTTCGGCGCCATGACGCGCCAGAAGGTCAAGCGCCAGCTGCTCGACCAGCTCGACGCGGCTTATTCGTTCGAGGCGCCGTCGAAGCTCGTCGACGCCGAGTTCAACAACATCTGGGCGCAGGTCAATCGTGATCTGGAAGCAGCCGGACGCACCTTCGCCGACGAAGAGACGACGGAAGAAGAGGCGCGCGCCGAGTATCTGCGGCTTGCCGAGCGCCGCGTGCGCCTCGGGCTGGTGCTGGCTGAAATCGGCGAGAAGGCCGGCGTGACCGTATCGGACGA
>NZ_RZPB01000099.1:0-12478 GCF_003998535.1 Mesorhizobium sp. M7A.F.Ca.AU.002.02.1.1
GCTGAGGCATGATCGTCAAAGTCAACCAACCCCTGCAGCGCGATCGTTCGACGGCGCTTGGCCCCGCCCCGGCCGGTCCCCGCCCGGAACGAGCGGCGCCGGAAGTCAGCTTCATCATCTGCACGCGCAACCGCGTCGCCGTGCTCGATGCCTGCATCAAGTCGGTGCAAGCCGCATGCCGCGCACATGCCGGCTTCGCCGCCGAACTCGTGGTCGTCGACAACGGTTCGAGCGACCGCACGGCCGAACGCCTGGCCAGCATCGCGGCTGCGTCGGACATTCCGTTCACGCCCGTTTGCGAGCCGCGCCCCGGATTGGCGGCTGCGCGCAACGCCGGGCTGAGGCGCGCGCGCGGCCGTGTGCTGGTCTTCGTCGACGACGACTGCGCGCTCCATCGCGACTATCTGCGCGATCTGGAGCGACACTATGCGTCCGGGGAACAATGGCTCATCCGGGGCGGCCGTGTCGAGCTTGGCGATGCCAGGGATTTGCCGTTCACCATCAAGCGGTCGTGGGCGCGCGAGCGGCTGACGCCAGATGTTCATCCCGGCGGTTTCGTGCTGGGCTGCAACATGACGATGCACCGCGATGTAGCGGCCCGCATCGGCTATTTCGACGAACGCTTCGGCGCCGGCGGACCATTGCGGTCGGCCGAGGATACCGATTACCTCGTGCGCGCGATGCTGCTCGGCATCGCGGTCGAGTATGTGCCTGACATGACGATTTTCCACCATCACGGCCGGCGGGATCGCAAAGCCATCGAAAAGCTGCATCGCGACTACAGCCTGGGCAATGGCGGGCTCTGCCTGAAGCATGTTCGCCACGCGCCCTGGCTGCTTCGCCATTTCTACTGGGCCGCAAGAGGGGCTTTCAGGGAATTGGCGGGAGGACCCGCCTTCGATCGTGAACTCAACCTGCCGCACTGGCCGATCGTCGCCATGAATTTGCTCGGCGCGGCCAGGTTCGCGGTTCTCCTGCTGGTCAGACGGCCGCGGGCCGAACCGGTGCGGCAAGATCAACAAGCCAATGCCCAGGCGAGGTGAAACGCTGTAATGCCAATGCTGCCGCCAAACCTGCCGATGCTGTTCCGGGCGTTCGGAAAGCGGCAACTGCGCCTGCTTCCGGCGGTGGTGATTCTCGGCCTGGTCAGCGCCGTCCTCGAAGGGTTCGGCATCGGCCTGATCATCCCGTTGCTGGGCATCATCATGGGACACGGGGATGCCGCCGGAATGGCAGGCTTCTCCGCCGTCCTCCAGCACGTCGGATCGGGCTTGAGCGAGCGCGACCGGCTGATCGTCATTTCGGCCGCCATCCTCGGCTCGATCATCCTGAAGAACGTCTTCGCCTTCGCCAACACGCTGCTGACGACCTTCATCTCCGGCAAGGCAAGCCATTCCATCCGCAGCGCCCTGTCGGAGCAGCTGTTGCGGGTCGGCTACCCGTTCTTCCTGCGGCAGAGCCCCGGACGCCTGCTCAACATCATCTCCAACGAATCCTGGCGGGCTTCCGATGCGATCCAGATCATGCTGTCGGCCATCGTCAGCGCATCGGCCGCCATCATCCTCCTGGCTTTCCTGCTGCTGCTTTCGTGGCGCATGACGCTTTTGGTCACGCTCGGACTGGCGCTCGTCCAGATCGCGCACGCCATGCTCTCAGCCAATCTGAAGGAGCCAAGCCGCAGCGTCGCCTCGCGCAACGGCCACCTCGCCTCGCAGATGCTTCACCTTGTGCATGCCGGACGGCTGATCCGCATCTTCGGACAGGAGAACCGGGAAAAGGCGATGTTCGACACGGCGTCGGATGCGGTTCGCCGCGCCTCCTTCGCGCTGCTCGTGCGCCAGGGAGCGCTGCCGCCGCTGACGGAGGTTCTCCACGCCATGCTGTTCCTGGCGGTGGTGATCGGCGCCTGGCTGGCGCAGGTGAGTTTCCCGCTGATCATTGCCTTCGTCATCCTGCTCTACAGGCTGCAGCCGCATATGCGGGCCCTGCAGGGGTCGTGGAGCCAGCTGCAAGGCCTGAGCGGATCGCTTGAGGAGGTGACTTGGCTGCTGGATCCCACAGGCAAGCCGCAACCGCCGCAAGGGGACGGGCCATTCCACGGCCTGCGCCAGGGCATCAAGTTCGACGATGTGACATTCACCTACTCCGGCACGGACCGGCGCGAGGTGGTGCTGCACGCGGCGACATTCGAGATCCGCGGTGGCCGCTCGACGGCGCTGATCGGCCGCTCGGGCGCCGGCAAGACGACGATCGTCAATCTCCTGTGCCGCTTCGTCGAACCGGACACCGGCAACATCCTCGTCGATGGATCGCCGCTCGACCGGATCGATGCCAGCCAGTGGCGCCGGCACATCGCCCTGGCCAGCCAGGAACTGGAACTGGTCGACGGCAGCATTTTCGAAAACATAACCTACGGCCAGGATGCCGCGACTGCCGGCGATGCCGAGGCCGCCGCAAGACTGGCCGAAGCGCATGAATTCATCGAAAGGCTGCCTCAGGGCTACGAGACCCTGGTTGGCTACAGGGGCATCAATCTGTCGGCGGGACAGAGGCAGCGCATCGCCTTGGCGAGAGCCCTGGTGCGCGATCCCGATCTCCTCATCCTGGACGAGGCCACCAATGCCGTGGACGGGCTGTCGGAAGCGGCCATCGTCGAGACCCTGAAGTCGAGAGCCGGCCGCCGCACGACCATCGTCATCAGCCATCACCACAGCACCATCTCGTTCTGCGACGACGTGGTCATCCTGAGCGGCGGCCGCGTGAAAAAGCAGGCCCCTTTCGGCGCCCTGGCCTCGCTCAGCATGGACGAGCTTTACCAGCACGAACCGCTCGACTGAGAAGGCGCCGGGCCGGCCCGCGATCTTATCCTGGGCGTGTCTGCAGCCTCCGGCCGGCGGGTCGTCGCAAGGGTTCGAATCACAAGCCAGGGGAATTGCCGCTGGCACCTTCCGTGATCGCACCAATGCCGTGCGGGACCGCGGCGCGCTACCTTGTCTGTGCGGCGGACCTGTCGATCCGCCTGGCCGGTGCCCCATTGGACTTACTCTCCGGGTGAGGTGCCGGCCTCCCATGCACAAAAGAAGGATCTGAAGCGGGTCGCCTGAATCCTTCAGGCGCGACACGCTTCAGGTGGCGGCGCCGACATTCCTGCGCATGCGCCGCCTGCCCGTCGTCCGTGCTTTCTTCGCCATCGCCCCGGCCATCTCGACCACGCCGTCCTCGCGCGGCCTGCCATTGGTGGCCTTGTGGAGCCGCTCATAGGGCAGCAGTTCCTTGATCCGGGCATTGAGCGAGGCGATTTCGGCCTTGAGGTCCTCGCACTCCTGCCTCTGCACGTCGAACTGTATCTGTTCGGACGCCTGTTGCAGCGTCAGCTGAGAAAGGTTGGCGTTCACCTTGGAAAGACTCATCTTGTCGCTTTCGCTCTCCTGGCTCAGCGCGGACAATCTTTCATCGGCGATCTTCTTTTCGGCCAGAGCATCGTTCAGTTCGCTCTTGAGCCTGGCGATCTCGCCCGCGGCTTCGCCGTTTTCGCTCGACACCTGCTCAAGCCGCGATTGCAGGTTCTGGATCTCCGAGCTCAACCCGCGCATTTCCGCCTGGCTGCGAGCCAGCTCGGCTTCCTTGTCGCCTTCCATCATGTGGGCCGCTTCGGTCGTTTCCGACAGTTTCGCCTGTGCCGCCTCGAGCGACTTCTGCAGCCGCATCTCCTCTTTCTCGCTCTTGCCGAGCGCCGCCAGCAGCTCCGCCAGCCGCGCTGCTTCGGTGGCATGGACCGCCGACAGCTCGTCGAGCCTGTGGCGCGCTTGCGATTCCCGCTTCAGCGCCTTGTCGAGTTCGATCGACAGGTTGACGTGCTTTTCGCGCAGCATCTTGCTCTCGCGCAAGCGCCTGTTGGCCTCGACCGTCCTGGCGGTCAGCCGCTTGGCGATGTCGCCGAACTCCGCCTCGCGTTTGGCGCTCGCATTGGCTGTCTCGACGAGTTCCAGCCTGACCGCGGCAAGTGCCGCACGCAGCGTCTCCCGGTCCTGGACCAGACTTGTCTCGCGCTGCTGCAGCGCTTCGAAAGCGCCGTCACGCTCGCGCAGCTTTCGCGTCGCGTCGTGCAGCTTTTCCGACAGAGCCCTCTGTTCGGCGGCCAGGGCGGCATTGGCAACCTCCAGCTCGTTGGCGCGCAGGATGTCGCTGTGCAGGATGTTGAGGAATTCGCGCGTCAGATGGTGTGAGGTACCGATCTCCGACAGCTTGTCGTTGATCTCCTCCAGATAGTCCCTGGCGTCGTGGAAGAGTCCCTCGAAGGCGCTCAATGCAGCCAGCCGGGTCTGTGTATGGGCGGTCAGTCTTGGCGCGGTTTCGGAACTGTCCGCAGCGCCCGCATTCTCGGCATTCCCGGCATTGTCGTCATTTGCCGCATCGGCCTGGGGTGGCCCGTCATCGGGTGCCGCCTGGGCATCCGGCACATCGTCGCTCTCTGGCGGCGCCAGGTCGTCGGCGTCGAGACTTGCATCCAGCGCGTCCGCCAAATCGATCTGCAGGTCCTGGATCGCTTTATCCACGTCTTCAGCACGCTTGATCAGGCCTCTGAAGTTCATCGCCAAACTCCCCTTACGCATACCTCGCTTAGAACTTAACAAATTGCTAATATATCCTTACATCCGCTGCTTGCGCAGGGGAAGCCCCGTCGGCACAAAGGTAAATTTGGGACATTTTAGGGGTTTGGACGGCGCGAGCGATGCGGTGCGAGGGTGCGAAGCCGGTTCTGCCGGCAGGACAGAGGGGGGCGCGAAGGATCGCGGCTCCCTAAGTTGCCCTCACCCCGCCATGGCCAGCGGCACGGCGCTCTTGTTGGGGATCTGGATGTCGATTTCCAGCGTCGACATGGTCTCGCCGCGGTCCATCGAGACCTGCAGATAGTCCTGGTCGATCTGCACATGCTTGGCGATGACGGCCATGATCTCCTCGCGCAGGATGGAGACGAGGTCGGGCTGGCTGCGGTTGCGGCGCTCATAGGCGAGCAGCACTTGCAGCCGCTCGCGCGCCACCGGGGCGCTGGAGCGCCGCTTGAAGATGTCGAGCAGGTTCATGCCGCCCTCCTTCCCAAAAGACGATCGAGGAAGCCCTTGCGCTCGAAGGGCACGATGACGGGCAATTCCTCGCCCTCCAGCCGCCTGGCGGCGTCGATATAGGCCTTGGCAGCGGAATTGAGCGGCTCCGACAGCGTCACCGGCGAACCGAGGTTGGAGGCGCGCAGCACGTCCTGGCTTTCCGGAATGATGCCGAGCAGCGGCACCGACAGGATTTCCAGCACGTCGTCGATGGACAGCATCTCGCCGCGCGAGGCGCGCGCCGCATCGTAGCGCGTCACCAGCACATGCTTGGCGATCTGCTCGCCCTGCTCGGCCCGCAAGGTGCGGGCATCGAGCAGGCCGATGATGCGATCGGAATCGCGCACCGACGACACTTCCGGATTGGTGACGATGACCGCCTCGTCGGCAAAGCGCATGGCGAGCTGCGCGCCGCGCTCGATGCCGGCCGGGCTGTCGCAGAAGACGTAGTCGAACACCGAGCGCAGCTTGTCGATGACTTCGCCGACGCCTTCCTCGGTCAGCGCATCCTTGTCGCGCGTCTGCGAGGCCGGCAGCAGGAACAGCGTCTCGACCCGCTTGTCGCGGATCAGCGCCTGCGAGAGCTTCGCCTGGCCCTGGATGACGTTGACGAGGTCGAACACCACGCGCCGTTCGGCGCCCATGATCAGGTCGAGGTTGCGCAGGCCGACGTCGAAGTCGACGAGCGCCACCTTCTTGCCGGTCTTGGCCACGGCCGCCCCGAGGGCCGCCGTCGAGGTCGTCTTGCCGACGCCCCCCTTGCCCGAGGTGACCACCACTACCTTGCCCATTGAAAAGCCTCCGTTGTTGTTGTTCTTGGTCGGGCGGCCCTCGGCCGCCCCAATATCGAAACGAATGTCAGCTCAGCGTCGAAACCCGCAAGGCGTCGCCGTCGAGAAACGCCTGCACCGGCTTGCCGCGCGAAACGCCTTCCATCTCCTCGGCGGTGACGTACCAGCCGTCGACCGCCAGCAGCTCCGCCTCGTTCTTGCGGCAGAAGATGCGCGCGCCCCTGTTGCCCAGCGCACCCGCCGAAGCGCGCCCGCGCAGCGTGCCGTAGACATGGATCGAGCCCGCCGCGATGATCTCCGACCCGGAAGCGACAGAACCCAGCACGATGACATCGCCATGCGGATGCACGATCGCCTGGCCGGAGCGGATCGGCGCCTTGATCATCAGCGTGCCCGAAGCTTCAACCTGCGGCTCGCTATCGCCCGCCTTGCTTGCGCCAGCCTTGCCGTCGCCGGCCTTGGCCGCGCTGCCCGCATCCGCATGCTGTTCAGCCGCCCTGCCCTCGGCCTTGTCGAAACCCTCCGCCCGCGCCTCGCGGGGCAGCAACCCATCCGTCGTCGCCTCCTTGGCGCCGACCAGCACCGGCGGCAGGTTGGGCGCGAGTGCGGCGTGGCCGTCGAGCTCGATGGCGTAGACGCGGATGCCGCGATGGCCAAGCACGTCGACCAGCGATTCGATCGCGGCGACATCGGGCTTCAAGGTGTTGAGATCAAGCACCACCGGCCGCCCGGCAAAATAGCCAGGCGAATTGCCGATCCAGTGATCCAGCCCCTCCAGCCACACGTCCAAAGGCGCCTCCGGCGTCAGCGTGAAAGCGACGAAAGAGCGGGCACGAAAGCGAATGGATTTGGCCTCGAGGGGGGCGGCAAAGGTCACGGCTGGCGAATCCTTACTGAGAGGTAAACGCTAGCGAGGGAATGGTTAACGAATGGTTAATGCCAGGGGTGGGAAGGCGGTAGGACGACAATTCCTGTTCCCGGCGACCCTACCCGAAAGAGCACTCGGCTACGGTGATGTTTGCTTGCCCAGCACTAGGCCGCATCACGGTCCTGCGGTTTCATGCGTGCTGGCACGTTTGCTCTGCGAATAACGTCCGCGATATGGCTAGTTAGGCCAACTTCGCCCTGCAATTCCACACCATGGTGCGGCTCAAGGCTGTCAATGACGTCGCGTAACTTCTCAAGTCCTTGCGAGACGTCAAAGACTATCCAATGCTCTGCTTTTCCCGGGACAAGCACGCCAGCAGCACTCTTAGTTGCGCCATGATGCATCTGCACCACCCATGCCCGTTTGCCATCGTGAACCCACTCGAAACGCACCGGGCCCAATTCGGCCGCACCCGCATGCAGGCGTTCAACGTCCGCGATAATTGACGACGGAAGTATCTCTGCCTTGGCAGTGCCTAACATGAACCTGTCACCCACACCGCGTAGCCCCTCGGTGACGATCTCCCCGCTCTGGAGCACTATCGACGCACCGGAATAGAGCGGCTCAACACTTGCTTGTCCCAGAATCGAAGCGATTAACTTGTGGTCCGGATCTTCTTCCTGCATGATCCTAAAGGGGTCGCTCCAGCCGCGCGTTGTCGTGAATTTGCCCGGTGTCTGCTCGATTGGTGCAGTGCGACACCAGACCTCCGACGAACCCGTTGCTTGGCCGAACGTAAACGGTGCCACCCGCCGATTGACCACAGTAGTGCGCGGTACTGGCAGGCCAATGAGGTGTGCGACAAGAAGCCCGAAGACCTTATCGCCAAGCATATGACTAAATCTGTTGGGCCACTGCGCTACCGGAAACAAATCTAACCCTTTGTGTTCAGCAATCTCCCATCCCAACGTGTGCATGCGACGCCAGCCACGTGGCCGGGGATGCAGACTGAATTCCAGGCGCGTGTTTTCGGGAACTGCCAAATCCGGTTCGAAACCGTAAACCGTAGCGAGGAGTCGGAATCCCCAACCGAGAGGTAGAGAAGCTGTGCCTGCCTTCTCTACCGCGCGAGGCGTATCGTCGGGAGCAAACTCGATGATCTTCCCAAGCACCACCCCGGAAACGCCACCATCGTGGATATCGACCGTTTCATTTACGATGGTATGCAGACCTTCGCGCGTGAGGCGTGCGATCGCATCGACAATATCGTTAACTCGAGTCAGACCGTATATGAATTCGCGGCTAAGCGGGCTTTCAGGTGTAAAGCTTCTCACATTCACGGAGCCGTCAGCGCTTCGCGCAAGGAGTGTCTCGGCAACTTCGGTAACGTTGGAGAATATGCGGTTAGGGCTTTCCCCAAGGACGCGTGAATACGCCTGCTTTGGTTTCCCACGATGCGGTTCATAGCTGACGAATTGCGCTACGTTGATAAGTTCAGCGAGCCGATCGAGCGAAGCGTCTTTTCGCGGAATGCCACCACCCGGCACGTAGACTACAGTCGCCACTGTTGTTTCGAGTTGGCTATATGCAGCACGCAATGTGTTCTGGAGAGCGAGCGGCGGCACAGCCAGTGCATCAACGCGAGCGAGTGCGCGGCTGATTGCGGCGACACCATCTCGTGCGACGATGGGCGATCCGTCAACACGAGCGGTGGGGATGCCTTCGAGATGTGCACGGCAGAATTCAGAGGCACTACCCGCGCTGTATTCCCATCCGTCCATTAACAGGATGCGGCTCGCGTGAGCTGAGATGAACTGCTGCCACAACTCTAGATAATCTTCTTGGGTCCAACCGTTAATGAATAGGCTCGCTGGCTCAACCACCGGCTCCGAGCCCCTGGCGCGGAGCAGTTCGGCTGTCGCTTTGAGCTGGTTCTCGTTCGGAATAATCACCTGCTCGACAAGTTCGGCACGATAAGCGCTCGCATCGGCCTCAAGCTGATATCCGATCTTGCTCCACCAATCTATGAACCGCAGTCCCGACGTGATCGGGCCGCTGAGATAGACGACCTTTCGTGATCCGAAGGCAGAACGCCAAGCTTGACGGATGCCGCTTAGCGGCTGGGGGGATTGAGCTGTCATTTCCTAACGTATTCCGGACTGCGCCGCTTAACGAACCTTAAGGATTCTTCTCTGAGCTTAAGTTCACTAGCGAACGAAGCCAGCTTGCCATTCTTTTCATCAGCCTTAAATAAAGCCGCGCAATCGAGAGCCGGATTTTTCTTTTCCTTAAGGACTGCGCCCTCCCGCGCTGCCATCTCGATAAGGGGCAGGAACTCGCGTTCAATTGCCTCCCGATCGTCTATTTCGTCGAATGCGCCATTGTAGAGGCGAAGAGTCGTTGTGCGTCCCCATTCCAAGAACTCACTCTCAAGTTCCGTCACACTTTGACTGTTACCAACCTGGCGAACAACACGCGCCACTGCAGCCTCGATATCCTTATAGCCCAAGAAGAATGAAGCACTCCGCAGGATACTCCATTTACCGGATTTCTCGATATTGTCAGGATTCAGCGCATGGTCGGCCGGGAGATTTCCCTTTTCGATCGCATCTTTCAGAAAATTCTTTATCATCTTCTGCCTTGAAGTAGCATCCGGCGGAAGCAGTAGGTAATTCTCGTCGATACGCCCCGTTCTACGGATCGCCGGATCGATGCGATATGCGTAATTGGTAGCCATGATGAAGATACCGCGCTTCGCTCGGCGCAAGTTATTAAACTTGGTCAGCATGCCAGGCGTCATGAACTTGAATACGGTATCTTGCTGGCCATGCCGCTTCGAGCTTCGATCCAGCACGAGTTCGTCAATCTCGTCGAAGAGGACCACGACGTCCGCCTGCGCCTCAAGCACCTCAAAGATCATTTTAGCGCGCGCTTCCACCTCGCCCCCGCCACCTGCCAGAAAGTCGCTGACGGTAATCGTTACGAGCGGAAAGCCGAGCGCATCCGCTAAATTTTCAGCAACGCTGGTTTTGCCGGTGCCAGGCGGGCCATAAATTAACATAGAATAATTTCGGGGACTTCCGCCGAGCCAAGGCAAAAGGAACTCCTCTTCTACCTTACGATAGGTCTCGAAGTATGGCCCGAGTGAGGTTATCGGCTCAAAGCTCTCCCTCAGATCTGCTTTGTCATCCGGGGCCGCGGCCGTTGTCGTCTTTCGAGCTAGTTGCATCGCTTGGGTCGCAGGACTCCAAGACTGTTTGGCACGTTGAGGCTTTCGAACGTTGAAGCGAGACAGTCGCAGCGTGGTGCGAGCTATGTGGCCGTGGAGGCTACGCCGGTATCCCAGAAGAAAATCGACTACCTGCGCGGTATCCCAAAGTTGGATCGAGTCAGGATCCGCGACATGGTCCGAGTGCCAGCCTGAAACTCGGCGTGGCGTTCCTTCAACATCGATTGTGACGCGCCTCGCCGCAAGCCAACTCCAGAAGCGGCGAAACAGAGCTATGTATCGTTCCGAGCGCCCATGAAACCGCTCGTCCTTATCTAGTCTCTGGCAGCACCGCAGAAGTGAATTTGCGGCCTCCACACTTATTGGGAAAAGTACAAACCCCTTTACGGTGCGCAGGAAGGGCTTACTTGGGCGCCAGTGAGCACTAGTCTGCTGCGCTTGCTCGAGGACATCAAGAACACGGTCGAATAGACGCACATCTATTGTCTGCTCCGAGAGGAGCAGCACGCCCTCCAAAGAGAAGATCAACTCGGCAGGATCGAAGCGGCTGTCCGGGATATTTGAGTACGAAAGCTGATCGTGAAGTGTACTCTCAAAGTAGCGCAGATATGCAGCTCTGCCTTCTATCTCTTGCCCCAGCGTATGAGCTGCACGCACGACTAACAAAGGAACGAATGCGTTGGGTACGACTTTTGATTCCGTCAAGCCTCTGTTCTTAAAAATAAAAAAACTGACGAAGCTGTTCGTCGGATCAATCTTTACGAGTTTCTGAACGACGATCCTGGCATCGGCCATGAGATCATCGGTCCCACCAGGTGTCGCCGACAAAACCTCGGCAAGAAACGACATGGTTAGCGGGTCATTGGTCCCGTAGGTAGGAGAAATCGTTGTTATGGTTTGGGCTCTGGTCTCAGAACGGGCTTCTCTAAGCTCAGCGACCAACCTGTCAAATGCCTTCTTTCGCGCTTCATCCAGCTTTTTCGCGTATTGACCGCCAACCTCAAATGCATAGCCTGGACGAGATGTGCCAACTCGTTGCGACTCGCGAAGAAGATCGATTGCGCGGATCATCATTGTCATCGTGCTATGCGAAATCTTGTGCTTGTCATTTTCTTTTCGGCGATCGGGAATTTCATAGGGCCAGTTGGGTTTCTCCGAATTGAACGTTCCCGCAATCGTTTCTCCTGTTTCTAGAAGCACTCGATCGATGGCGGCAATGTCTTCCCGATCACGTTGGATTCCATCACTGAGATAGGATTCGAGAGTATGCAAATGACCTCTGGAGTTCACTGTTCCTGTGCCGCAAGCGACCGATTCGGTATAAGGGCACTGTAGTGTTTAGGAAAGGGTGACCGCATCACTCAACCTGAGCCTAACGCATCCATACTAAGCGATACGCGCCCAGGGAGCTGTGATCCACCGCAACCCGCCCCTCAACTGAAAGCTTCCCTACCACCCATTCGCCACCATCAGCACGTTGCCCGTCTCCTGCTCCGCTGCTGGTGCAGCTATATTGCGCCGATGGCGGCAATTGCCAGTAGGAACATGCCCGCCGTGATCGCTGTCTTCTCGGAATGTTCTGCCGGGCGAAGTTTGGTGTGAAAGAGGACTCCCGCCGGGCCATGCCCAGGTATCCAGCCTGCAAGGAACGTCCCACTATCCCCTCAATGCCGCTTAAAATACTACACCTCGCGCTCATGCTTCTCCATCGCCTCACGCGTCTCGAACGTTCCCAGATTCCGCCTTTTCCCGGTCTTCTCATCCTCCTAGCGCGAATAAAGCCGGTATTTTCCGCATTTCATTTTCCGGATCATTTCGCTCTCCCTGGCTGATAGTTTCCCCTTGCCCTTGAGGTCCGCGCGGCTGCCCAGATTCCTCCTCGACCTCTCAAAACGGATGCACGACCCAACGACACAGGCTATATTGCCCCGTCTGGCCGAGGTCATCGAAGGGGAGGCATGACATGCAGGCAATGCCGATAGCGCATCAAGCCGCGCAACCCGTGCGCCCCATATCCTCCCTGGCCGGCTATCCGGCCGCCGTCCTGTGCTGGCTGCTTTCGGCCGGTGTCTACATCGCGGCCAAATGGGTGGCGCCTGAAATGCCGCCCTGGGGTCTCTGTTTCTGGCGGCTGACGCTTGCCTGCGCCATCCTGCTGCCGATCGTGCACCGTCATCACGAGGCGATGATCGGGCTTTTGCGAACGCGCGCCGTGGAGGTCGTCGCCGTGGGGGCGATCGGCCTGACGCTCTGCCAGGGTATGATCTACCATGGCCTCAACCACACCGACGCCACCACGGCCGGCATCATCATGGCGCTGTCGCCGGTCATGACGATGGTGCTTGCCCGTTTCGTGCTTGGCGAGCCGCTCGGCCTGTGGAAGTCGCTTGGCGCGCTGGTTGCGCTTGCCGGGATGATTTTCATCGTTGCCCACGGCAACCTGACGGCGCTGCTGCAGCTCAAGCTCAACGCCGGCGAGCTGTGG
>NZ_RZPB01000009.1:0-27810 GCF_003998535.1 Mesorhizobium sp. M7A.F.Ca.AU.002.02.1.1
CCTTTTCACCGCGCACATAGATGTCGCCACGGTCGATCGGAAACACACCGGAAATCGCCTTGATCAGCGTCGATTTGCCGGCGCCGTTGTCGCCGAGCAGGGCCACCACCTCGCCTTCCTTGAGGGCAAAGGACGCATTCTTCAGTGCGCGGACGCTGCCGAAGGATTTTTGCAGATTCTGCAGCCGGAGAACTTCCATCGTCAGCCCCTTGCGGCGTTCTTCTGCAGCAAAGCGTGCAGGATGAGCATGGCGAGGATGATCAGGCCGACGAAGATGTTGTAGGCGAGGCCCGGCACGCCGATCAGCACAATGCCGTTGCGGATCGCGCGCAGCATCAGCGCACCGACGATGGTGCCGAGGATCGTGCCGCGTCCGCCGGTCAGCGCCGTGCCGCCGACCACCACCATGGCGATCACTTCGAGCTCGTAGCCGGTGCCGGCCACCGGTGAAGCGGCCGAAATGCGGAAGGCGCTGATCATGCCGGCCAGCCCCGCCAGAACCGAAGTCAGGATGAACAGCCACACCTTGACGGCGTCCGCCGGCACGCCACGCGCCACCGCCGCGTTGCGGTTCGAGCCGATGGCGCTGATCCAGTTGCCGAGCTTGGCATAGCGCAGCACGTAGATTGCCAGCAGCGAGAGACCGATGAACCACCACAGCGAGGTGTAGAACCGGAACGAGCCGACATTGAAGCTGCCGGCCAGCAGCGTCACGAAAAAACCCGGCTGGTCCCAGGATTTCAGCGGAAAGCCCTGCGTGATGTAGAGCGCTGCCCCACGCACCACGAGCAGCATCGACAGCGTGACCAGGAAGGACGAAATGCCGATCTTGGTGACGATCAGCCCGTTGATGGCGCCGATGGCGATGCACAGCAGAAGCCCGGCCAGAAGGGCGACACCTATATCCACGCCGCCGTTCTGCACCAGGAGCATGACGATGACCGGCGCCAGCCCGAACACGGCGCCGACCGACAGGTCGAACTCGCCCGCCGTCAACAGCAGCGTCATGCCGAGCGCGATGATGCCGAGCTCGGGCAGGAACGCCATCATGTTGGAGATGTTGAGCGGCGACAGGAAATTGGCATCGGCAACGGCGAACACCGCGAGCAGGACAATGAGGATGACGAGCGAGGAGAATTGCGGCGAGCGCATAAGGCTCGATCTGCGTTTCCCGACAGGCATTTCGTCTTCTGCGGCGATCATCATGACTGCTTGAACCATGCTTTGAAGAGACGCCCGCAGCTTACGCCGCGGGCACCGTTTTCACTTCGTGTCGTAGAGTTTCAGGATCGGTTCGACGCTCGAGGCGTCGTAGAGGCTGAACGTATGGATGTCGTAGCCGATCGGCTCACCCGAAGCGGCGAGCCCGAGCAGCGCCACCGGCATGAAGCCCTGCGCAGACGGGAACTGCCAGGCGGCCGCGTTGACGAAACCGGATTTGACGGCTTCCGCGGTTTCCTTGGAATTGCCCCAGCCGACGACCGGGATCTTGCCGGCCGGCACGCCGGCGCCGTCGAACACCCGCTTGACGCTGGCCGCGACGGAATCGCCAAGCGCGATGATCGCCGGCGGATTGTTGGCCACCATGTAGTCGGTCATCTTGGCAATGATGCCGGCCGGGTCGGTGCCGCAATCGACCACATCATATTTGATCCCCAACGGATCGAAGACGCTGGCGATGCCTTCGGTCTCCAGCTGCTGATAGCTGGCGCCGGGCACTTCCACCGGCAGGAACACCTTGTCGCCCTGCTTCACCATCTTGTGGTCGACAAGATACTTGGCCCAGATGACCCCCGCCTCCTTGAGATCGGCGCCGACATAGGCCTGCCGTCCGGTCGCCGGATCGTCTGTGTTGAAGAACACGATCGGGATGCCGGCTGCCTTGGCCGCCTTCACCTCTTCCGTCCACAAGCCCGGCTGGGCCGACGTGGTGGCGATGCCGTCGGGCTTGGCCGCAAGCGCGGAATTGAAGGCCTCCTTCTGCGCCGCCATGTCGCCGCCGCTGAATGAGATCTTGCAGGTCACCTTGAGCTGGTCGCAGGCTTTGGTCGCGCCGGCATTCCAGTCCAGCCAGAACGCATCCGACGGACCGCCATGCGACAGCAAGTAGAACGTCTTCTGGCCATCCTGCGCCATTGCCGGCGCGCTCAACGAGACGCCGGCGAGCAGCGTTACGGCAGCCGCCAGTTTCAATGCGAATTTCAACATTTTTTCTCCTCCCTTACTTTGGAACCGAACCGCGCCGCCGCGAACCAGCGGCGCGAGAAGGCCGTCACAGACCGTTGGCGCGGAACTTCCCGTCGAGGAATTTCTTGGCCCTCGGCACGTCGTCTTCCGAGAGATGCTCGATGATCACCGGGATGTTCGGATGCTTTTCCGCCAGCCGCTGGAGATAGAGGTCGTAGTTCAGCGAACCGAGGCCCGGTGCCGGCAACTCGATCTCACCGACGCCACGGAATGTATGGCTCTCCAGCGCGTCCTCGTCGCCGATATCGGCGTGCTTCTCGGACTTGTCGCCGCCCGAACGCTTGACGTCCTTGGCGTGAGCTATTCTGATCTTGTCGGTCAGCGTGTCGAACACCTGGTTCAGGATCTGGTCCATCCTGTCGATGTTATGCGTCTCGAAATAATTGGTCGGGTCCATCAGCAGACCGAGGCCGGGGTGATCGACCTGCGCGAACATCTTGACCGTCTCCTCGACCGAGCCGACGACGTTGTTGACATAGGTTTCGAGCAGGAAGACCGCGCCGTGGTCATAGGCCGTCTGGGCAAGGTCGGCGACCACCTTGCGGCATTCCTCGAACCCTTCCTCGGTCTTGTTCTTGGGGTGATGCACCCAGTCGGATTCGGTGTTGTAGGTGCCGGTTTCCGAGATCACATACGGGCTGCCGAAATGGCGGGCGTTGCGGATGATCTCTTTGAGGTAGCCGACGCGCTTGTCGCGCTCGGCCTTGTCCGGGTGGATGATATTTGTGTAGCCGGAAATGCAGCACACCGGCAGGTGATGATCGCGGAAGACGTCGCGCACCTTCTTGGCCTTGTCCTTGGTGATCTGCCCGGCCGACAGGTCGACATCCTTGAAGTGGAGGTCGAGTTGCACCGTGTTGAAATCGAGCCCGCGGATCTTCTTCGCCGTCTCTTCGAGGCCGTACGGGAAATAGCCCGTGAAAATACCTGCCTGCATCATGGTGTGAATTCCTCCCTGTAAGCGATTCAGTTGTTTGGTGTTTCAGCTGCGGTGATCAGGTAGCGATTTCGGAAAGCTTGACCGTGCGGGCCTCGTCGATCGAGCGGTAGCCCGCCTCGACCAGCGCCATGGTCTTGACGTTGTCGGCGACCGACAGCGCCGGCGGCGTGCCGGTCTTCACCGCGTGCTGGAGCTGCTCCATCACACCGATAAAGGCATGCGGGAACCACATCGTGTCCCAGCTCGGGCTGACCCATTCGCCGCCGGTCGTCTCGGTCGAAGCGTAAGTCAGCGTCGAGGCAGCGCCCGTCGGCCAGCCGATGGTGCCCTTCGCGACCCCCTTGCTGCCGTCGACGCGCCAGTTGATGTGCTGGTCGTCCTTGTAGCCATCCTGGCGCGGACCCGACCAGACATCCTCCAGCGACACGGCAAGCACGCCGGACGGGAAGCGCAGCGTCGACACGGTGATGCCGTCGGAGTGGTCGAATGTCGTGCGCGGGTCTTTGCGTGTCAGCGTGGTGATCTCGTCGGGATCGCCGAACAGGAAGCGCAGCACGTCGAGATGATGCACGCTCATATTGGCGAGCGTCAGCCGGTCATAATCCTCGAGAAAGCTCTGCCAATGCGGGATGGCGTGCATGTCGATCTGCGCGAAGACGATGTCGCCCAGCGCGCCGCTGTCGATGATCTGCTTCAAGACGCGCATCGATTGGTCGTAGCGCATGTTCTGATTGATCGAGAGGATCTTGCCGGCCTTGGCCGCCTCATCGCGCAGCTTGACCGCTTCCTCGACTGACAGCGCCAGCGGCTTCTGCGCCAGGATCGCCTTGATATGCTTCTGCCTCAGCGCGTGACGGATCAGCGCCGGCTGCAGGTCGGGCGGGAAAGCAAGGTCGATGATCTCGACATTTTCGTCCTCGATCAGTTTTTCCGGTGTGTCGTGGACGGTCGGAATGCCCCAGCGCGTCGCCACCTTATCGGCGCTGGCCCTGGTGCGCGAGGCGATTGCCACCACCGGGAACCCGGCTTCCTTGTAGGCGGCGAGATGGCACTCGGCCATGATCATGCCTGCGCCGACACAGCCGATCTTGTATTCCTTCGTGCGGACCTTCACGTCCGGCTCGAAGCCTTTGCTTGCCATCTCTTCCTCCCGAAACTCTTTCCTTGCGGCGGCCGTCATCGTGCCAACGCCCCGCCGCTCTGTTCGAAATAATGCACTCTGGCCGGCTCGCAGGATATCGCCACCATGGCATCCGGCCGGATGTCGGGCTGGCCGCGCAGCAACGCCTTCAGCCGCGCCTGCCCGGCAGCGAGCGTCACCACGGTGTAGCCGCCAAGCGGCTCGACCTCGAACACTCGCGCCGGGCGGCCCGGGCCCCCGTCCGCCCACGGTCTGACCTTGATGTCCTCCGGCCTCAGCCCGATCTCCACGGCATCGGCGGGCGCTGTCTTGTCGTCGATGCGGATCGTGCCTTCAGCCGCTTCGACACCGCCCTCGCCACGCGCCGATCTGAGGATGTTCATCATCGGCGAGCCAAGTAGCCTTGCCACATAGGTGCTGGCCGGGCGGTCGTAAATCTCTGCCGGCGTACCGATCTGCCTGATCTTGCCGTCCTCCAGGATGGCGATGCGATCGGCGACCGACATCGCTTCTTCCTGGTCATGCGTGACGTAGATCAGCGTCTTGCCGAGTTCGCGCTGGATGCGCTTCAGCTCGACGCGCGTTTCTTCGCGCAGCCTGGCGTCGAGCGCCGAGATCGGATCGTCCATCAGATAGGCATTGGGATCGCGCACCAGAGCCCGGGCGATCGCCACGCGCTGCCGCTCCCCGCCCGAAAGCTGTCCCGGCGGCTTGTGCAGGATATGGCCGATATGTAGCTTCGCCGCGACGTCGGTGACCCGCCGCTTGATCTCGGCCTCGGCGACCCGGCGTTCGACCAGGGGAAAGCGGACATTTTCGAGCCCGCTCATATGCGGGAACAGCGCCAGGTTCTGGAACACCATAGCCACGTTGCGCTCGGCCGGCGACATCGCGTTGACCGGCCTGCCTCCGATCAGGATTTCGCCGGTGTCAGGTGTCTCCAACCCGAGCACCAGGCGCAGGATGGTCGACTTGCCCGACAGCGGCGGACCGAAGAAGCAGAAGAACTCATTGTCGTTGACGGTGAACGAGGCGTCGTCGACGGCGAGTGTATTGCCGTAGCGTTTGGTCACATTACGGAAGACGATATCGGCCATCTCAACCTGCCTTCATCGCAAGGCCGGTAGCGGCGTCGAAGACGCGCACCGACGACGTAGTGGGAGCGATGACAGCGGTGTCGCCGATAGCCAGCCCGACATCATTGTCGAACACCGTTTTCACAGCCGCCTCGCCCTGGCCGAGATGAACGATGGTGCGCGCACCGATCCGTTCGACAAAGGTCACCGGCATTGCGAGGCCCTGCCCATTCTGCACCAACGTCGCCTGTTCAGGCCGGAATCCGTAAAGCACCTCGCCGCGTGCACCACGCATGGCCGCTGCGAGTTCGCCCGGCAGCGGCGGCGTGACGCCCAACGGTCCGAGATCGACGACCAGTCCGCGGTCGCTCTCCGCCGGCCTGCCCTTGAGCAGATTCATGCCCGGCGCACCGATAAAGCGGGCGACGAAGACATTGGCTGGATCGTTGTAGACCTCGAGCGGCGTGCCGACCTGCTGCAAAACCCCATGATCCATGACCGCGATGCGGTCGGCCATGGTCATCGCCTCGAGCTGATCGTGGGTGACATACACCATGGTCTGGCGGAACTGCCGCTGCAGCTGCTTCAGTTCGGTGCGCATGACGGCCCGGAAAGCGGCGTCGACATTGGAGAGCGGCTCGTCGAGCAGGAAGATCGCCGGCTCCATGATCGCCGAGCGGCCGATCGCCACCCGTTGCAATATATTGACCGACAGCCTGTCGGCCTTGCGGTCGAGCAGCGGCGAAAGCTGCAGCATCTCGGCGATGGCGCCGACACGGCGATCGATCTCGGCTTTGGCAGCCCCTCGCATTTTTGGTCCATAGGCAAGGTTCTGGCGCACCGTCATATGCGTGAAGATGGCGTAGTTCTGGAACACGAAGCCGACGCCACGCCGGCCCATCGGCACGCCGGCCATGTCGCGCTCGCCAAACAGGATCTTGCCGCCGGTCGGTTCTTCCATGCCGGCGATCATGTTCATCGTCGTCGACTTGCCGCAGCCCGACGGGCCGAGCAGCGCCATGAACTCGCCATCTGATATTGCCAGGTCCATGGTCTTCAGCGCGGTGAAGTCGCCGAATTTCTTGACCAGGTTTTGCAGGTGGATGGCGCTCATGCCGGTACCTCGCGTGCACGCGCCATGCGCTTCATGGCAAACACTGCGACGATCGACAGCACGACCAAAATGGCCAGCGCGATCGCCGCCACATAGCCCCAGATCAGGTCCTGCGTGGTGAGCTTGTAGATGTAGACCGAGATGGTTTCGGTAGCGACGCCTGGACCGCCGCCGGTCATGATGTAGAGCGTGTCGAAGATCTTGAAGTTCTCGATCACCCGGATCGCCAACGCGATGATGATGATCGTCTTCATCTTCGGCAGCACGATGGTGACGAAGCGCTGCCACGGATTGGCGCCGAGCAGCGTCGCCGCCTTGATCTGGTCCTCCGGCACGCCGACCAGGCCGGCAAGCAGGATAAGGAACATCAGCGGCGTCCATTGCCAGATGTCGGCGACCATCACCGCAATCAGCGCCAGAGTCGGATCCGACAGCCAGGCGATGGTGACGAGAGATCCGGTGAGCGCCGACAAGATGTCGTTCACCGGGCCGCCCGACTGGAACAGCATGAAGAACATGTAGCCGGCCACGGCAGGCACCACCATCATCGGCATCAGCAGGATCGAATAGAAGACGCGCTTGCCCGGGAAATCGTCGGCAAACAGTGTCGCCAGCGCCAGCCCGAGCAGGAATTCCGCCGGCACGCAGACGATCATGACGATGGCCGTACGCTTCAGCGCGCTCCAGAAGCGCGCGTCGGCGGCGAGATCGGTGTAGTTGGCAAAGCTGTTCCACATCGACCAGGCGTTCCACCAGCCGGTGCCCGACAGGGGCGACCAGTCGGTGACGCTGATGTAGAGCTGCATCAACAGCGGGAAGGCCGAGATGAACAGCACCAGGATCTGCGCAGGTAATGTCAGCCGGAAACCCAGCCTTGCGCCCTCATCGCGCGAAACCGGCTTTGCTCCGACGGCTTTCACCTCATCCTTGGAAGTCATGACAGTCACCGCGCTCATTGCTTGAGCGCCCCGAATGTCAACCCGCGCACCAGATGGCGTTGGATGGCGATGCCCATGATGACCGGCGGCACGGCCGCGATCAGGCCAAGCGCTGCCTTGGCGCCATAGAGCTGCCCGGTCATCGAGGAAGAAAGAGAGGCCATGTAGACCGGGATGGTCACCCATTCGCGCGTCGTCAGAAGCAGCGCGATCAGATAGTCCGACCAGTTGAGGATGAAGACGAAGAGCGCGGCACTGGCCAGCGGCGCGCGCATCATCGGCAGCGTGATGCGCGTGAAGACGCGCAGCCGCGAACAGCCTTCGACAAGCGCCGCCTCCTCGATCTCGCGCGGCATGTCGTCGAAGAAGGTCTTCATCAGCCAGAAGGCGAACGGCAAGGTGACGATGCCGTAGATCAGCGCCAACCCCCACCAGCTATCGGTGAAGTTGAGGAAAGCCCACATGATCATCACCGGGATCATGACCGCCATCGGCGGAAAGATCCTGAGTTGGATCAGCGCCAGCGGCAGGTTCTGGCCGGAGCCGAAACGCGACAGCCCATAAGCCGCGGCAGTGCCCGCCGACATGGCGATCACCGTGCCGAAAACCGCCGACAGCAGCGATGCGAGGATCGGCTTCAGCGCGGTACGGTCGAGCGCGACGATCAAATTGTTGGTCGACTCGCCGAAGACGAAACGAAAATTGCTGAGCGTCGGGTTCTTCGGCCACCAGGTCAGGTCGGCGCCGGTCGCCGACCATTCGGCGATCGGCTTGAACGCCATCGATACCATCCACAGGATCGGCACCAGCGTCACCGCCATGGCCGCGAAGATCGCGGCATAGCGGAATATCAGGAAAGGAACGGAACGCTTCATCTGGCGGCTTTGCTGGTGGCGCTGTGGGCGGAGGGGAAAAGCAGGCTCCTCCCCTCCTTCGATGTGATCCAGGGAGATGGATCAGACGATCGGGTCGAGAACTGTCGGCCAGGCCTCCTTGTTGGTCTTGATGGCTTCGAGCAGTTTGTCCTCGCCGGTGCGCCGCACGATCTTCTTCCACTCCGCCTCGGTATCGGCCATCGCCTGCTCGGATGTCTTGGCCTTGGTCAGCGCCGCCATGAGGTTCTCGTCGAGCGCATTGTGGAAGGCTGTCGCGCCGGGATAGTTGATGGTCGGCACGGTGCGCGCCACCGTCTCGCGCACGACGTCCATGTGGTAGGCATGATAGGTCTGGCGCACCAGCGGATCGGAGAAGTCCGAAAGCCGGAACGGGTCCAGATAACCGCCGGGATTGGCACTCATCCAGGCGTAGATACGGGCCGAGCCCAGCCATTGCAGCAGGAGATAGGCAACCTCCTGGTTCTTCGACTGCGACGAAACCATGCCGGTCAGCGAGAACCACAGCACGGAACGGCTGATCAGCTTGCCGTCGATCTCGCGGCCTGGCGGCAGCATCGAGCCGATCTTGCCGGTGACGGCCGAATCCTTGTTGCCGGCATTGTCGAGGAATTTCGGCAGGTTGGAGAAGGCGCAGGTCATCGCCGCACCACCCTTGGCGAAGTTGCCGTATTGCTCCGGCCAGCCCCAGGAGATCGCATCCGGCGAATGATGTGCGAGCGAAGCGACATATTCGTTGGTGGCGGCGATGCCTTGCTCGGAATTGATCATCGGCTTGCCGTCATCGCCAAACAGGAATTGGTTGGGCGAAGCCATCGAGACATAGCGCTGGTACCAATTGGTATAGCCCCAACCCTGGTTGCGCAGGTCGGTCGAGCCGAACAGGCCCTTGTCCGGTCGCTGGAAGAAGGCGGCGATGTCGCCATGCTGCTTCCAGGTCTTCGGCGGCGCCAGATCGTAGCCGTATTTGTCCTTGAAGGCCTTCTTCTCGGCTTCGTCGCCGAACAAATCGGTGCGGTAGACCCAGGTCTGGAAGTCGCCATCCAGCGATACGCCATAGTTGGAGCCGCGGTATTTGTTGAGCAGCGACACGCCCTTGGCGCCGTTGACATAACCGCTGACGGGATCGTCCCATTCGGGCTTGTGCTGCGCGACAAAGTCATCGAGCTTGGCGATGCCGCCGGTTTCGGCGAGGTCGCCGAGGCGGTTCCATTCGGTCGAATAGATGTCGTAGGCCCCACCCTTGGTGGAGATGTCCTGCATCGTCTTGGTGAATTCCTGGCCGTTCGGCAAACCGACGATTTCGATCGCGATGCCGGTTTCCTTTTCCCACAGCTCCTTGATCGACGGCGCACCGGCCGGGAACGGCTGCGTGAGCTGGCCGATCGAGCCGTCGGACAGGCCGAGCACGATCTTGGCGGGCGCCTTGCCGGCGCCCTTCAGCGCCTTGGCCGCCTCGATGGCGCGGCCTTCCGGCGTGTCGGCGCCATACTGGTAGCGCTCGGCTCCATCGAAGCCCGTCGGGCCGCCGATCATGCCTGGCGCCAGCGCGTCGGCCGCATAGGCGCGGCCGGGACGAATGAATTGGGGTGCGATACCAGCGGCGGCCATGATCACAGCCGCCTTTCCTCCGGATGCCAGCAGCCGGCGCCGCGAGATGCGGATCAAGTCAGACATTGAAACTCCTCCCTCAGGGCCACGTTTCCTCCACGGCCCTTATGAGGGATATTGACGGCAGCATGGCAAGGCTGTCAACATCATAAATAATCAAAACACCTCACAACATCGCAATAGGGCAAGGAAATGCACAAAAACGGGATCCATGCATCATGCCGGGTGCTTCAATTTGAGGGCACACGACCCTTCCCGGCCCTGCGCAGCCCTGCCGGACCATTTGATTTAGCGCGGCGGCTTGCGCATGGGCTAAGGGCGGATACATCATTTCCCATCAGAATCGCCGATGGCGGGGAAGCCGTCACCAGCCGATCTGACGCATGCAGGAGATGAAAGACGGTGCGTTCCACCCTGACTGACATAGCCCGGGAAGCCGGCGTCTCGGCCGCCACCGTCGACCGCGTGCTCAACAACCGACCCGGCGTGCGGGCGCGCACGCGCGAAATCGTGCTCGAAATGGCGCAGCGCCTCGGCTACATCGCCGAAGGCCCGAACGGCGCGCCGCCACGGCCCTCGCCTGGCGAGGTCATCCGACTCGACTTCGCGCTGCCGGCCGGCACCAATTCCTTCATCAAGATGCTGCACCGGCACATCGAGGCACAGGCTCTGGCGCGGCCCGACCTCGATGTCCATATCGCCACCATCGAGGGCTTCAATCCTGACCGGCTCGCCCGCCTGCTGCAGGACCTGCGCGGACAGACGCAAGGCGTCGGCGTTATAGCGCTCGACCATCCGACGGTGCGCGAAGCGATCCGATCCCTGTCGGCCAACGATATCAAGGTGGTGACCATCGCCTCCGACATCCTGCATGTGCCCAGGGTCGCCTATATCGGCATCGACAACCGCGCCGCCGGGCGGCTGGCCGGCTATCTGCTCAACCGCTTCATGGGATCGGGGCATCCGGGCAAGGTGGCGCTGTTCGCCGGCTCGCTGTCCTATCGCGGCCACGAAGAACGCGAGATGGGGTTCCGCCACGTCCTGACCGAGGAATCACCCAACCTGCAGATCGTCGAGATGCGCGAAATGCTCGACGACCGCGAGAAGGCCTATTCGGAGGCATCGGCCCTGCTGGAGCGGCACCCCGACCTTGCCGCGATCTACAATGTCGGCGCCGGCAACACCGGCATCGCCCGCGCGCTCAAGGAGCACGGCCGCGCCCAGTCCATGGTCTTCCTCGGCCACGAGGTGACGGACGGCACCAAGGACCTTCTGCTCGACGGCACGCTCGACGCGGTCATCGACCAGAACCCGCGCGTCGAAGCCCGCGAAGCGCTCAACACTTTGACCCATGCGGTCCGGGGATTGCCCTATGAACTGCACCAGCCAAGGCTGCAGGTGATCTTCAAGGAGAACATCCCAGAGATTTGACGGACCAGACGAACGGGGCAGCGCGGTAAAGCGCCCGCCCCGCTCGATGCTTCCAGTCTATTGGACGGCAGCGACTTCAGCCGCGGCGCCATCGACAAAGCTCTTGTCGACCCATTTTCCGTAGTCGATCGAGCCCTTCAGGAGCCCGGCGCTGGCCATGAATTTCTCCTCGCCCTGCAAGGCGGCGATCGCGTCGTCGGTGAGTTTCGGATCCTGGTGGAACACCCCGTCGGCATAGGTCTTGCGGACGGATTTCTCCGACGACTTGGTCGCCTCCACAAACGTCTTGATCGTCTCGTCCGGATGAGCGTCGGCCCAACGCGAAATCTCGATGTCGACCTTCAGCAGCCGCTTGACCAGATCGGGATATTTCGCCGCGAAGGCGCCGTTGACCGAGATGACGTTCGGCACGTTCCATTCCGGATGGGTGCTGGTGTCGAACAGCACCCGCGCCTCGCCGGTGTCGCCCAGCTTGGCCGCCGTCGAATCCGTCTCGACAATGGCGTCGATATCGCCGCGCAGCAGCGCCGGGCCGGATGCCTCGAAAGGCAGGTTCAGACCTTCGACGTCATTGGTGGTCAGGCCGACGCTGTTCAGTGCCTTGCTGAAGTTCGAATGCCGCACCGTTCCGGTGAGATAGGCGACCTTCTTGCCCCTGAGATCCTGCAGCGTCTTCAACGGCGAGTCGGTTTTGACGACGATGTAGGAACCGCCGGCCTTCACATAGCTCGACAGGCCGATCAGCTTGACGTCGGCGCCGGACGCAGCAACGCGCAGCGCCGGATTGTTGCCGGTATAGGTGAACTCGATGGCGCCGGTCGCCAATGCCGTCGTGGCTTCCGAGCCGCCGTTGAAGGTCACCAGTTCGACCTTGATGCCGTCCTTGGCGAATTCCTTGTCCCACCAGCCGTCCTTCTTGGCGAGGATGAATTTGAGGTGCCCCGGCGCCGTGCTGCCGATGCGGATGATGTCAGGCTTGTCCTGTGCGAAGGCAGGCATGCCGCCAAGGCCGATTACGACGGCAATGGCGCCCTTCAGAAGCAGCCGGCGAATTGCGTCGAATGGGATGTTGGGCATGGGAAAATCCTTCCTGTTTGGAATGAATGGGGCCGCTTAAATGAGCGAGGTCTCGGACTGGCCCTTCCAGGCTGTTGCCCAGCGCTCGAACCAGACGAGCAGGTAATTGACGGTCAGGCCGATGACGGTCAGCGTCAGGATGCCGGCGTACATGTCGGCCGTTTCCATCATCAGCTGCGAATTCTGGATGAGGAAACCGAGGCCGGATTTGGCCGCCAGCATCTCGGCGCCGATGACCGCGAACAGCGAGGATTTCACCGCCAGCCGAGCGCCGGCGACGATCGAGGGAATGCTGGCCGGCAGGATGACTTTCCGGAACAGGTCGAAGTCGGACGTGCCCATCGAGCGCGCCGCCTTGATGAGCAGCGGATCGACCGACTTGACGCCGCTGATCGTGTTGACGAGGAGAAAAAACACCGAGGAGTAGAAGGTGATCGCGACCTTCGATTCCTCGCCGATGCCGAGCAGCAGGATGAACACCGGCAGAAGCGCGAATTGCGAGGTGTTGCGCAGCGTCTGCACCAAAAGGTCGGAAACCTTCTCGAACAGCGAATAGCGCCCCATCAACAGACCGAGCGGGATGGCGACCACCACGCCGAGTGCGAAGCCGATCGCAGCGCGCTGCAGGCTTATGCCGATATGCTCGATCAGCACGCCCGAGGCGAGCAGCGCCCACCCGGCGACCAGCACCTCGCTCAGCGGCGGAAAGAAGATCCGGTTCAGCCAGCCGAGCCGGGGCGCGATCTCCCACAGCAGGAAGAACAGGCCGAGCAGCGGCAAGCCATAGAGGAATGTGCCGCGGCTCGCTTTCTTGCTCCGGATCTTGGCGTTGGCCTTGATGGCGGGGACCCTGGCGGCGGCTACCGTTTCGCCAGCGCCGGCAAACAGGTGGAGCGCTCCAGCGGAGCCAAACTTCTCGGTCAGATAGGCCATGGGTCCAGTTCCTCAGTGACTGAAGGCTGGCGACAGAGTCCAGTCCTTCTGCGCCTTGTTGACCTCGTCGCGCAGCACGTCCCAGACGCGAGCGCGATATAGATTGAATTCGGCGCTGGCGCGGATGTCGCCGTCGCGCGGCCGTGGCAGGTCGATATCGATGATCTCCTTCACCGCGCCCGGCCGCGCCGTCATCACCACCACCCGGTCGGCGAGGAAGATCGCCTCGTCGATCGAGTGGGTGACGAAAATGACCGTCGTGTTGATCTTGCCCCAGATCCGCAGCAGCTCGCCTTGCAGAAGCTCGCGCGTCTGCTGGTCAAGCGCCGCGAACGGCTCATCCATCAGCAACACTTCCGGGTTGCTGGCCAGCGCACGCGCGATCGCCACACGCTGCTGCATGCCGCCGGACAGCTGGTTGGGAAAACGGTCCTC
Organism: Mesorhizobium sp. M7A.F.Ca.AU.002.02.1.1; assembly: GCF_003998535.1. NCBI lineage: Bacteria > Pseudomonadati > Pseudomonadota > Alphaproteobacteria > Hyphomicrobiales > Phyllobacteriaceae > Mesorhizobium > Mesorhizobium sp. M7A.F.Ca.AU.002.02.1.1. The sequence goes on from NZ_RZPB01000009.1 coordinate 13,837, forward strand.
GAAGCCGGCAAGGCCGAACAGCGACAACAGATGGCGGGCCGTCGCCGTGCGCTCAGCCTTGGCCACGCCGCGCACTTCCAGCGCATATTCGATGTTGGCGAGCGCCGTGCGCCAGGGAAACAGCGCATATTGCTGGAAGACATAGCCGGTCTTCGGGTCGGGCCTGGTGATGCGCCGGCCATCGAGCTTGACGTCGCCGCCGGTCGCCTGCGTCAGCCCGCCAATGATGTCGAGCAGCACCGACTTGCCCGAGCCGCTGGGGCCGACCAGCGTGATGAACTCGCCCTTGCGGATCGAGAGGTCAACGCCATCGAGCACGGTGACGCGGTCGGTCGCCTCGCCATCGACGGTGACGAACTGCCCCGGCTTGAGCTGGAAGGTCTTGCTGATGTCGCTGACGACGATACGGTCCATATCTGTCTCCGATCGGTTCACTGCGCCACGCGGATGCGGTGCGTCGGGTCGAATTCCGAGCCGCCGGCCTTGCCGCGCTTCCAGCCGAGCGCGCGGGCATAGGAGCCAAACAGCTGTCGGGCGTCGGCCTGAGCTTCCGTGATGCCGGTCGGCCCTTCGGCGAACTCGGCCACATAGAGCGCGTCGGTCGGGCAGTAGATTTCGCACAGGAAGCAGGTCTGGCAGTCCTCCTGGCGGGCGATCACTGGCACGCCGCTCTCGGTCGCGTCGAAGACGTTGGCCGGGCACACCTTGACGCAGATGTCGCATTCGACACAGCGCGTGGCCGAGACGATCTCGATCATGACGCCAGCTCCGCCAGCCGCTCAGGCGCGCCTGCGATGCGGAACGCATCCACACCGGTGATGACCAGCCGGTGCGCGAAGGCCGGGCTCTTGCCCGGCAAATCGGTGCGGCGATGCATACCGCGGCTCTCGGTGCGGTGCAGCGCTGCGGCCACGGACCAGCGCCCGGCGGCGGCGATCGAAGCTGCCTCTCGGGTACGGACCCTATCCAGCCCGTCGCCTTGCAGATGGTCGCGCACGTCGCGCCAGACACTCTCCAACCGCTCGCCGCTTTTCTCCAGGCCTTCGCCGGTGCGGAAGAAATTCTTGTCGAGCGGCGTCACCTCACTGCGCACCGCCTCGATGACTTCGCCTGCCGAGATGTCGACGCGCGGCGATGATGCAGGACGTAATCCAGCCTGGCCAAGCGACTGCACCTCAGTGCGGAATGCCTTGCCGGTCCGGCGCTTGGCATGGGTCGAAGCGCCCTTGCCCGCCCACCAGCCGCTGGCCAGCGCCCAGGACGAATTGACGGCGCCGCCGCCCGACACCGCACCGGTCATGATCTCGCGGCTGGCCGCGTCGCCGGCGACATAGAGGCCGGGTACGCCGGTGGCGCAATCGTCGGAGACGATGTCTATGCCGCCCGTGCCGCGCACCGTGCCTTCGGCGCGCAGGGTGATGCGGAACAGCTCGCTGAAAGGGTCGATGCCGGCGCGGTCATAGGGCACGAAGCAATTCGGCTGGCCCTGGCGCAGCCAGCCCTGCAGCGCTGGTTCGGCCTGATCGAGCCGCGCGTAGACCGGGCCGTCGATCAGCGCGCGCGCCACTTCCTCCTCGCGGTCGCCGATGCCGTTGCGCAACGGCTCGCCGGTCGGCCCGACGATCGGTGAGCCATCTTCGCGATGGAACGACGCCCAGCGGAACGGCAGCCCCTTGTTCAACGAGGAGCCGTAGGGCGCCAGCGTGTATTTGCCGGTGAACTCCATGCCCGACAGGCTGGCGCCGGCCTCCGCCGCCATCAGATAGCCGTCGCCGGTCAGCCCGGTCGCGCCGAGGATGCGCTCGCGGAAAGCGCAGCCACCGGTCGCCAGCACCACCGCGTTGGCGTCGACGCGCCAATCCTGGCCGATCTGCCTGGCGACACCGGCGGCGCCGACGATGGCATCGCCGTCCGACAAAAGTTCGAGCGCGGGATGATGGTCGAGGACGGTGACGCCGGCCAAAAGCACGCGGCGGCGCATGAAGCGCATGTAGTCCGGGCCGCGCAGATTGGCGATGTAGAGCCGGCCGTCATCCTCGCTCGGGAAGGGATAGCCCCATTCGGAGAGCCTGAGCAGGTTGCGGTAGGCGGTGTCAACGCAGCGCAGCATCCAGCGCGGGTCGGCGAGTTCGCCGGTGCGCTGCCAGCGTCGCTCGACCACGGCATGCCTGTTGTCGCCCGGCGGCACGCACCAGGTGCCGGTGTTGGACGGCGCGGTGGCGCCGCTGGTGCCGAGATAGCCCTTGTCGGCCAGCACCACCTTGGCGCCGGCCTCGGCCGCGGCGACTGCTGCCCAAGCTGCCGACGGACCGCCGCCCAGCACCAGCACGTCGGCCTGGAGCAGCAAGCTGTCGGAAGCGGATTTTTGCGGCTTGGGCATGGAGACCTGGCGAATAAAGTCGAAGCAGGCGCTAGGCCGCGCGGGCCGCGCTGGAAGACCACACCGGCTCGTTGCCCGCGCTCCACTTGATGTTGCAGCCGATCGACGGCGCCTGGCTGGCAGTGGGCCTGCCGCCCTCCAGCACCGTATCGACCGCCGCGCGCAGATCGGCACCCGTCACCGGCTTGCCGTTGCCCGGCCGCGCATCGTCGAACTGGCCGTGATAGGCGAGCCGCCGGTCAGTGCCGAACAGGAAGAAGTCGGGCGTGCAAGCCGCGCCATAGGCTTTCGCCGTCTGCTGCGACGCATCCTTGAGATAGGGGAAGGAATAGCCGAATTTTCCGGCCTCCTCGCCGATGCGGGCGAGCGTCTCCTCCGGATGCGCCTCGTGGTCGTTGGCGTTGATCGCCACCACCTGCAGCCCCTTGCCGGCGTAATCCCTGGCGAAAGCGGCAAGCTGCTCGCGGATCAGCACGACGAACGGGCAGCGGTTGGAGATGAAAGCGACGAGCAAGGCCGGCTTGGCGTCGAAATCGGCAAGGCGGTGCAGCACACCTTGCGCGTCGGGCAGCAGGAAGTCGGCGGCCCTGGTGCCGAGGTCGACCGGATTGGACTCTGTTTTCGGCATCGATGCGCTCCCTTGTGCAACCATTTTCACAGGCCAAGATGCGAGCGCTCCGAGCGCTCGCAGTTAGTCTATGAATTTAGTATAATTATAGGCTGGAGAGCGCATTCACGGTCAACCGCGCGGCTTAGAATATCGTGCCAATGTTTCAGGCCGAGCCGCCAAGTTTGTTCGGGCGGAAGCCGATCCGGAGAAATCCGGACGGACAGCATTTATGAAGCGCAACGGGGTTCGGCGACGAAATTGTACTGCCCAGCCGAACCGTCTTGCGATTTTCGCGACGTCATTCCCCTTCCGGATAGAGCGCTTTCGCCAGGTCGCGGATCGCATCCGATGTGCGCGGGCCGAAGCCGATCATGTAGGCGCCGTCGAGCACGACCAGCGCCTTCTTGGCTGCCGCCGGCGTTGCCGCCAGCGCGCGGTTGCCGAACACCAGCTCGGCCGACGGCCCGCCCTTGCCGTCGCCCATCATCAGGATGACGTCAGGCGCCATCTCGATCAGTTTTTCCTCCGACGCCGCCTTGTAGCCCTGTACGATGTCCATAGGGTTGAGGCCGCCGGCATAGCGGATGATGGCGTCGGCAGAAGTACCCGCGCCGGCAGCGCTCAGACGTACCAGGCCATGGAAGAACACCACCTTCTTGCGCCGCTCCGGCGGAATTTGCGACGCCAGATCCGCGGCAGCCTGAAAGGCGGTGAGCACCTCGGCGGAAACCGCCTTGCCCTTGTCCTCGAGCCCAAGGCTGGCGGCGATCAACGTGATCTTGTGCTCGATGCCTTGCGGGCTGTTGTCCTGCGGGACCAAGACGATCGGAATTGCCAGCGACTTCAGCACCTCGACCGCTTCAGGAGGCCCGCTGTCTTCTGCGGCCAGGATCAGGTCGGGTCGCAGGCTGGCCAGCCCCTCGACCGAAAGCTGGCGGCGGTAGCCGACATTGGGTTTTTGCGCGACTTCAGGCGGATATTTGCTGCCGCGATCAATAGCGACGATTCGCCCGCCGGCGCCCAGCGCGTGGACGATCTCGGTGACGTCGGAACCGAGCGTCACGATCCGGGTCGCCGCGCCCGGCACGACGGTTCGTCCCAGCGCATCGACAACGGTCTCGGCGGCCAGCGCCTTGAAGCCGCAGGAAGGCGCCAGCACCGCCAGTGCCAGAAGCAGCACCGCCGCGATCCTGCCCGGTTGCGACCAGTGGGTCGTCTTGCCTTCGCCTAAACTGCCAACCATGCCGCTGTTCCCGTGCCAGATGCTTCTCGAGGATGGTCGGCTATAAATTTAAAGTTGACTTATGTCATCATGTTTAAATATGTGACCCATGCCCTGACCTGACTGGTTGAGGGATTTTCAATAATGCCAGCCAAGGCCGCTCAGCCACCGCCAGCAGTTTTGCTTTTGCTTGGGGGCTGCATGACAACGACAACAAACACGACATCGATGGCGAGCACGGCGCTCGCCTTCGTGCTCGGCCTCTGCGCCGTGCCTCTTGCCAGCGCGCAGGAACAGGACCGGGAGAAAAAGGCCGCCGCCAAGACCGGCCGCCTGGCGCCGGCCAGTGTCGCGCAGAACCAGCCGGCGACGATGCTCGACGTGATCACCATCTCGGCAACGATGATCAAAACGGCGGTGATCGAATCGATGGCCGCCATCAGCGCCGTCGATCAGGACGAACTCGACCGCATCCAGCCCGACACAGCCGCCGACATCTTCCGCACCACACCGGGCGTCGCTGCCTCGATGAATGGCGACGATCCCGCAACCGCCATCAACATCCGCGGCCTGGAGCAATATGGCCGCGTCGTCGTCACCCTCGACGGCGCCCGCCAGGACTACTGGCGCGTCGGTCATGGCTCTGGCTCGTTCTATGTCGAACCCGACCTGATCAAGGAAGCCACCGTCATTCGCGGTCCGGTCTCGAATGCCTATGGTTCCGGCGGCATCGGCGGCGTCGTCTCCTTCGAGACCAAGGATGCCGGCGATTTCCTCAAGAAGGATGAGCGCTGGGCGCTGAGCGAGAAGCTCGGCTACGAGGACAATGGCGACGGCTTCACCACCAGCACCACCGGTGCCTACCGCTTCAGCGACGATGCCGATATCATCGGCAACCTCATCTACCGCGACCGCGACAGCTACACCGATGGCAATGGCGACACCGTGCCATGGACCGGCGAGCGGGTGACCAGCGGCTATCTGAAGGCGACGTTGCGGCCGGCCGATGGCCATGAGCTGAAGCTCGGCGCCATCCTGCAGCGCTACAACGACCAGATCACCGGATCGAGCGGCTCGACCTCGCCGACCCTGAGCCGCTATGACACCGACACCACCAACCAGACCTACACCGCCGCTTACACCTGGAAGCCCGACGACAACGCGCTGATCGACTTCAGCGCCAATGCCTATCACAACCGCACCCGCGCCGAGCAGACGCAGGTCTGGCCGACCTCGGCGATCGGCAATTTCCGCTTCTACGACGTGGCCACGACAGGTTTCAATGTGAAGAACTCCTCGCGTTTCGACGTCTGGGGACTAGCACATACGCTGACCTACGGACTCGACTACTACTATCTCGAGGCCTCCTCGGAAGCGGCGCATTTCGGCGCTGGCCAACAGCAGGGTTATGGCGGCTTCCTGCAGTGGCAGGGCGATTACGGGGATTGGCTGCAGGTCATCGCGGCGATGCGCTATGACGGCTACCAGCTCGATGGCGAGACGCGCATCCCGTCACCGCAGGAAGCCTCGATCTCCGGCGATCGTTGGTCGCCGCGCCTCACCGTCGGCGTCACGCCATTCGATGGCTTCCAGCTCTATGGCACCTATTCCGAAGGCTACCGGGCGCCGGGTCTGCAGGATGTCTTCCGTGGCGGCGGCGCGCATGGCGGCGGTGATACATATCGGCCCAATCTTCTGCTGCAGCCCGAGACGGCAAAGAACTGGGAGGCCGGCGTCAACGTGAAATATGACGATGTGCTGACGGCGGGTGATCGGCTGCGCGCCAAGGTCAACGTTTTCCACACTGACGTCGAGGATTACATCGACGTCGACCTCACCGTGCTGCCGCGCACGGCAATCAACATCGGCGACGCACGCCTGAAGGGCGTAGAGGCCGAGATGGTTTATGATTATGGCTGGGGTTTCGTGAACCTCTCCGGCGCGCTGATCGACGCCAAGGTCGTCAGCGGCGTCTATTCCGGCCAGGCGTTGAACAACACGCCGCTCGACCGCTTCTCGGCCACGATCGGCTTCCGCATGCTGGAGGACCAGCTCACCGTCGGCGCGCAATATCTCAGCGTCGGCAAGATCACCCGCACCAGCCGCACCAATCCCAACGCCGTGCCGGTCGTCGATGACGGTTTCGATCTGGTCAATGTCTTCGCCAACTGGCGCGTCAACGACAACCTCAAGCTCGATTTCGGCGTCGATAACATCTTCAACACCGCCTACACCGATCCGCAAAGCGCATGGTCGACCTCGGCGGCAACAGAACAGGGCAAGGGCCGCACCTTCAAGGTGGGCCTCACCGGCAGGATCGGAGGCTGACAATGAACGAAGCATCGGTGCGTGAACTGGCCTGCGAGGCACGGCTCAACCTGCGGCGTCTGCCGGACTACATGGACAGCATCTCCGACAGGCTGCGGAGCTTCGAGGCCGATGCTTCGCATCAGGGACAGCGCATCGATTTCCGCTTTGCCTTCGGCGGCGCCTCGTTCGACATGGAGCGGCTGGTGATGCGGGCCAATGCTGCCGACCGCGACGGGCTCGCCCGTATCAAGGACCTGCTCGCCACAGCCGTACAGGTCTACGCCAAGGAGGAAAACCCCGAGATCGTCTGGACCGGCGATCTCTCAGGCGAAACCAGCCTCGCCCAGTTCCGCGAGATGGTGGTGACCGATGTTCGCGACCTCACTCCGAATATGCGCCGCATTCGTCTGACCGGCGAGAACCTCTCGCGCTTCGCCAAGTTCGGCGGCATGCATATCCGCATGCTGTTTCCGACCAGGGACGTCCCCGATCCGCTGTGGCCGGTGCTGGGCGGCAATGGCTTACCGGTCTGGCCCACCGACGACCGGCGCCCAGTGGCGCGCGTCTACACCATCCGCGCGCTCGACGTGGAAAAGGGCATCATCGATGTCGACTTCCTGATCCATCCCGGCGAGAGCGTCGGCTCCGCCTGGGCCATGCAGGCCGCGCCCAGCATGAAGGTTGGCATCATGGGCCCGGTCGGCCGTCCGGTGCGGCAGGCAGAATGGTACGTCATGGGCGCCGACGAAACCGGCTTGCCGGCGCTGGCTCGGCTGCTGGAGACGCTACCGGCCGGGACAAAAGGCGTCGCCTTCGTCGAGATCGCCAATGATGGTGAAAGACAAGCGATCAACAATGGCACGGGCATCGAGGTTCATTGGCTGACACGGGATGGCGTGGCGGCGGGCGAGGACAGACTGCTGGCCGAGGCTGTCCGCTCGGTGGCGTGGCCGCAGGACGGTTCGGCCTTCGGCTGGTTCGCGGCGGAAGCCGCTGCCGCCAAGATCGTGCGCGAATGTTGGCGCGACACGCTGGGGCTTGGTCGCGATCAAACGCTGGCGGCGGCCTATTGGCGGCGTGGCTCTGCCGGATTGATGGCGGGGTGAACTCTGATGATCGGCCCGCGGTCTTTGCCGATGCCGATATCAATTTGATCACCGGAGACAAGGTTCGAAATATCGCACACCACCAGCGGCATGCGGATGTCATAAAGAAATTCGGCAACGATGGCACCGACCGCCAGGATCGGGTCCGGCCGCTCCAGAAGAATACCGGCCGGCGCCGTGCCCCTGCGGATCGCCTCGGCCAGGACCGAGGATGAAGACGACGAGCCGCGCCCGCTCGGCATGACCAAAATCCTGCCAGCGACATTTCGGCCGAGGCCGGGGTGCGAATGGTCTGTTATCTCGCCGGTCTCGGCATCGATACCGCCCCAGAAGCTGAGCGGTTGCGAAAACACCAGCGCCTGACCCTCAGCGTCACCGGCCAGCTGGAAAGTGCCGGTTCGTTCCACCGGTCGCGTCATGACGCGCTCCGCACAACATGCCCGGCCGCAGCAGAGCGGATGCAATCCCGCATCTCGGCGAAGGCGACGGACACACCGATATTGCCGGGTGCGTAGTGCGCCCATTTGCCGGAATTGGTCATCACCACGCCATCGAGGCGTTCCAGGATCGATGTGACATAGGTGCAGGTATCGGCGACCGGGATCAGGCCGAACGCCTCCATACCGGCCAGCGCGCCCTCCTCCTGCAATCGCGTCAGCGTCGCGCGGCCGGTGTTGACATAGATCGGAATGCGCCTACCCGGTGCTGCCTCGCGCAGCAACGGCAACAGTCGCATCCATTCCTCATGCGAAAAATGCGGCGTGCCGAGCGACACGGCCGCCAGCGGCGCGCCATCGGGCACGGTCGATAGCCTGGCCAGCGCATGATCGATGTCGGCGCGGCTGATGCGGATCGTCTCGTCAGGCGCATGACCCTGGAACGCCTCGTCGAGCGTCATCGCTTCCGGCGTGATGCCGACCGCATGGAACAGCGCCACAGCACCCGTCGTTGCCGCCGCCGCGCCCAACGCCTTCAGCTGGTCCTCGTCGCGCGGTTGCGGCAGGCCGGCAATCACCGGAATGCGGTCGCCGCTCGCCTGCCCGATGACAAGTCCGATGCCGACGAACAGGCTGTCGCTCGGCTCGGGGTCGGCAAAGGCCAGTTCGAACAAGATCCGGCCGCGCCGGTTCTCGCTCAGATGCAGACCCCAGGCCGGCGCGCGCCCGGTCATGGCGCAGCACAGATCGATGAAATCGCCATAGCGGTTGGTGCGCGCGCCAATCACCGAATTGGCAAAGACGATGGCGTTGGACTCACCCCAGGCGATCTGCTGCCCAAAGCTCGGCCGGAAGCGCGTCTGGTAGGGCGCGCAGGTGAATGTCGCCTGGCAGCCGAGCTCCATATGCGCCTTCATCAACCGTCGCGCCGGCACCTCTTCGGCCGCCGGCAATTTCACCATGCCGGGATGGATGAGATCGAACGACCCGACATTCAGCGTCGTCGGCACCTGCACGCGGCCGCCACCTTCGACCAGCCGCTCGACGAAATCGAGACCGGCCTTGCCATGGTAGAGACAACCATCGATATGCGCGCCGGCAATGTCGAGCAGACGACCTGCCCCGATCGCATTGGAAAAGGCGACCAGGATTTTCATGGCAGCAGCCGCTGACAGGCCATGCTCGCCGTCGAGCATGGATCGGTCGCGTGCAGTCAGTTCCAGGGTCATCGGTATGCTCCGGGTCGTGCCCGTCTATGCTGTCCCTGATTGCGGACGGTCTGGCAAGACCCGGTGAGGATCAGTTCGCCGCGATCAACACCGTGCTTTCAGGCGACCAGCGCAGCACGACATCCTGACCTTCTGCCAGCCGTTCCATGCCGGTATTCTGCACAATCACTTTCAACGTCTGACCAGCACGCTCGACGAAATAGGTGCTGTTGCTGCCGGCGAAGATGCGCTTGGAAACCTGTCCCTTGAGCATGTTGGCGTTGCCATCCGGTGCTCCGGCATCCCTGGCGATGCGGATGCGTTCGGGCCGCACGGCACAGCTCGCCTTGGCGCCGGCGGCAAGCTTGGCACCCACACCAGCGGCAATCGCCGTTCCGTCCGCCAGCCGGATGCCATCGCCCGTGCTGTCGCCGCGAAAAATGTTGGCGTCGCCGAGGAAGGTGGCGGCGAACTCGCTCTTCGGCCTGTTATAGATCTCCTCCGGCGGCCCCTCCTGCACCAGCCTGCCGTCGCGCAATATGCCGATGCGGTCGCTCATCGTCAGCGCTTCTTCCTGGTCGTGCGTGACGAAGATGGTGGTGATGCCGATCTCGCGCTGGATGCGCTTGAGCTCGATCTGCATATCGACGCGCAGCGCCTTGTCGAGCGCGCCGAGCGGCTCGTCGAGCAAAAGCACGCGCGGCTTGGTGACGATAGCGCGGGCGAGAGCCACACGCTGCCGCTGCCCGCCGGAGAGTTGGTGCGGCCGGCGGCCACCAAGCTTGCCGAGCTGCACCAGATCGAGCGCGCGCTGCACCTCCGTTGCAATCACCGCCTTGGCCTCGCCGCGCACCGACAGGCCGAAGGCGACATTGTCGGCGACGCTCATATTGGGAAACAGCGCATAGTTCTGGAACACCATGCCGATGCGCCGCTTTTCGACCGGCACCCGCTCGACGCTCTCGCCGCCGATGGTGATGCGGCCCGAATCGGGAAAATCGAAACCGGCAATCTGGCGCAGCAGCGTGGTCTTGCCGCTGCCCGACGGCCCCAGCAGCGCATAGAACCCGCCATCGGCGAAATCGATGGAGACATTGTCCAGCGCCTTGTGTGCGCCGAAACTGCGCGAGACATCAGATACCTGCACGCCGGCCATTATTTCTCTCCGCCGAATTTGAAGAACCGCGCCGTGAGCAGCATCAGCGCCATCGACACGACAATGATGATCGTCGAGACCGCATTGATCTCGGGCGTGAATCCTTTGCGGATCGCGGCGTAGATTTCCACCGGCAGCGTCGTCTGCCCAGGCGTCGCCAGGAAATAGGACACCACGAACTGGTCGAACGACACTGCAAACGCAAACAGCCCTCCGGCAATAACGCCTGGCATGATCCAAGGCAGCGTGACGCGCCTCGTTACCTGCCACTGGTTGGCGCCGAGCGAGCGTGCCGCCTCTTCCAGCTCCGGCGCGAAGGTCTGCAGCCGGGCCGAGACGACGACGATGACATAGGGCAGCGCCAGTGCGACATGGCCAAGCAGGATCGCATGCAGCCCGCGACCGATGCCGACGCCGAAAAAGAAGATCAGCATCGCCGTGCCGGTGATCAGCCACGGAATGGCGATCGGCGGAAACAACAGCGCCTGCAGGAATTTCTTGCCGCGAAACTCATAGCGATAGAGCGCCAGCGATGCCGCCGAGCCGAGCACGACACAGATGACGGTGGTGATGACGGCGATCTCGACGCTGTTCCAGGTGGCGGCGATCAGCTGGTCGTTCTGCCACAGCGAAGCGTACCATTCGGTCGTCCATTCGAACGGCAATTGGTAGAAGGGCGAGACGTTGAACGACATCAGCGCCATGATGATGATCGGCAGATAGAGGAGGGCGAGCAGCAGACCGATGTAGAAGCGGCCAAGCCATTCGAGGACGCGGGTCGTCGCCATCACGCGGCCCTCCGCAGCACCGGCGACGCCACCGCCAGGATGACCAGCACCACGGCCAGCAGGATGAAGGAAAGCGCGGCACCGAGCGGCCAGTTGAACACGGCGACGAACTGGTCCTCGATGACCGTGCCGTAGAAGGTGCCGGTGCGACCGCCGAGGATGCGCGGCTCCATGAACGAGCCGACGACGGGGACGAAGATCAGGGCCGCACCCGCGACCAATCCGGGCATCGACAGCGGGATGATCACCCGCTTCAGCACCTGTAGCCGTGAAGCGCCAAGCGAACGCCCGGCCTCAATCAGGGAGTCATCGATCGCCTGCAGCGTGAGATAGCAGGTCAGCACCATGTAAGGCACGTAGGAATGCACCAGCCCGATGATGACGGCTGGATAGGAATACATCAGGTCGATGTTGATCTTGAACGGCAGCACGGCGTTGAGCGCGGTGTCGAGAATGCCGCCCTCGCGCAAAACCATCGCCCAGGAAAAGATGCGCACCAGCCCGTTCGACCAGAACGGCAAGATGACGAGCAGGAAGATCGCCTCGCGGCTGCGCCCCTTCAGCACTTTGGCGAGCACGTAAGCGGCGGGATAGCCGATGACGACGCACCACAGCGTCACTTCGAGGCCAAGCCGCAGTGAGGCCAGCAGCAGTGTCAGATAGAGGCTTTGCGAGAAGAAGGTGGCATAGTTGCCAAGGGTGAATGTCCACGGCTTTCCCGACAGCGGCAGCTCGGTCATGAACGAGAAAAAGACCATGGCCGAGAGCGGCAGGAAGATCGCCACCGTCAGCCAGAGATAGGCTGGCGCCAGCAGCGGCAATGCCGATCTCAGCCCGCTTCGCGACGCTGTCGCAGCTGCCATGATACCCTCCCCCAGGATTGAAACGCCAGCCGGCGCGAACCGCCGGCTGGCCGGGATGTTGGCTCTATTTCACGTCGACCTTCAACTGCTGCCACAGCGCCAGATAGGCTTCGCGCTGGGCATCGGTGATCGGCGCCTGGAACTGGATGCGTTTGGCCACCTCGGGGTCGCCCATGACCTTGCGGTTGAAGGCATCCTCGGGCAGCGCTTCCACCGCCTTGGTGTTGGCGGAGACAGGAGCACCGACCTTGGTGACCCATTCGACGTAGAATTTCGGGTCGATCATGTAGTTGATGAAAGCCTCGGCGCCGGCGACGTTCTTGGCGCCGACCGGAATGGAAAACGCGTCGAGCCAGGCGACGGCACCCTCCTGCGGCACGACCAGAGAGACCGGCAATTTGAAATGCGTCTTGGCGCGATCGGCCGAGCCGCTCCAGTAGGTGCCGATGTCGATCTGGTTGGAGGCGACCATCTGGTTCCAGTCGTTCTCCGAACTCCAGAAGGTCTTGATCTGCGGCATCAACGAGGTGAGCTTCGCCTTGACCGCATCCATATCCTTGATGTCGTTGATGTTCTGGCCCGTTGCGATGGCGCCGAACTGCACCGCTTCGACGGCATCGTCGCGAATGACGACGCGGCCCTTATGGGCGGCATCCCACATCTCGGCGATGCTCGTCGGCGGCTTGTCGAAGGATTTGTCGTTAATGGCGAGCGCGGTGAGGCCCCACACCCACGGCACGCCATAGACCTTGCCGTCATGGACGAGCATCGGCGATCCCGCCTTGTCCTTGCTGATGTCGGCGTAGTTCGGCAATTTGGAGACGTCGATCGGCTGGATCAGTTTGCCGTCCATCGCCTGGTCGTTGAAGGCGGCATTGATCATGACCACGTCGTAGAGGCCGGGATTGGTCCGGATCTTGGTCAGCATTTCCTGTTCGGAATTGAAGAAGTCGTTGACGACCTTGTTGCCGGTCGCTTTTTCGAAAGCCTCCACCGCCCATGGTTCGTCGGCGCCGTATCCCTTCCAGTTGAGCACATGCACTTCGTCAGCCTTGGCAGCGAACGCGAGTGCGGAGGTAAAGACGGCGGTCGCCGTCAGCAGAGCAGTCAAGTCAGGCATGCGCATGGTTGGTTCCTCTCTGTGGGTTTGCCCGGTTCCCGGGCTTGTCAGGCTTTCCAGCTGTTATGCATTGGCCTTCTGTGTCCGGCCTGCTCCCGACGGGTCGGCGGCATGGCTCAGGAATGTCTGGATTTGGTGGTCGGTCGGCGCCGACGAGCCGCCATGGCGGGTGACCGATATGGCCGCTGCCGCATTGGCATAGCGCGCTGCCTCGAAGGGCGGGATGCCGTGCGCCAGCGCGCTGACGAAAGCACCGATATGGGTGTCGCCGGCGCCATTGGTGTCGATGGCGGTGACTTTGAAGCCGGCAACGGTCTGCGCCGTGCCGTCGGCCAACCTGATATGGCAACCCTTTGCCCCGGAGCGGATGACCACGCCCGCTGCTTTCGGGCAGTGGTCGCCCAGCAGCCGTACCGCGAGGCCCTCGACATCGCCTGGGCCGGCAATCTCGGCGGCTTCCGTCGTGTTGCAGCTCAGCCATGTGGTGCGGGCAAGCACCCGCGACAGGATGGGACGCGGAATGTCCGTGATGACCGGCGTCGGGTCGAAGACGAAGGGAATACCTGCCGGCAGCGCCTCGATCCAATCAGTGAGCGCATCGCGACTCTTAGGGTAGCTCAGCGTGTAGCCGGAGGTGAACACCCAGTCTCCCGGCGCCACCGCGACCGGCGCCATCATGTCGAGGCTGAGAACGCTCTCCGCACCAGGCCACGACACGAAGGTGCGTTCGGCGTCGCTCGAGATCATGGCGACGCAGTTGCCGCTGTCCATCAC